>JBLNEJ010000623.1:0-11449 GCA_050262535.1 Clostridia bacterium | reverse complement strand
AGCCACAGCACGGATCAGCCGAACCACGAGCTGCGATCAGTTCTTTCGGATTCGGCGGAACGAACTATCACGCTGTCCTGGAGGCATATTCCCGGCAAAATACGGTGGTTGACACCAGCCGTCCTTCTTCGTATGAACCGGAACCGATTGCGATCGTCGGGATGGCGGGCATGTTTCCAGATGCGAGCGACGTCCAGACCTTTTGGGCGAACCTGCTGGAAGGAAAGGATGCCGTCACGCATTTTCCGCGTGAGCGATTTGACATGGAGCTGTATTACGATCCGTCCGGTAAGGACCCGAAAAAGACCTACACGACAAAAGGGGGCTTCCTAACACCGGTCAAACACAAGCCGACACATTGGAAAATCCCGCCGTCATCTGCTTCTTATGTCGATGAAGCTCACTATTTGGCATTGCGGACAGCAGAACAGGCACTTGCGCAAGCCGGCTATGATCCTGACAGCTGGAATCGGGGTAACATCTCGGTCATGCTTGGATTTTTGCCGTACCAAAACAAGAAGCTGTTCGCCGATGTGCGGGTGAATTACCAGGAGATTCACCTGATGATCGAGCAGGTTTTCTGTGAGCATGCGTCAATCGTTCCTGCAGACGCTCGCCAGCACATACTCGAGGAAGCGAGGAACCGTTTTTTTGAGAAGCTGCCTGAGGTGACGGAAGATACGCTGCAAGGCTATCTGGGCAGTCTGACCGCTGGCCGGATCACGAAGCATTTCGATTTCCACGGTGCCCAGCTCGCGACAGATGCAGCGTGCTGTTCCGCTCATTTGGCGTTTTTGGTCGCGGTGCAATCACTTCGCCACAAAAAAAGCGATGCGGTCCTGGTTGGCGGCGTGAATGCCGATATGTCTCCTGAATTTTATGTCGGAGGCTGTGGCATTCAGGCATTATCGGCAGATGCCATTCGTCCGTTTGATGCGCATGCGGATGGCTTTGTCCCGGGGGAGGGCGCCGGATTTTTCGTGCTGCGCCGCCTGTCCGATGCTGAACGTGACGGGCAACCGATTTTGGCGGTCATTCGCTCGGTGGCTGCAACGTCTGATGGCAAAAGCGGCTCGATTCTCGCTCCGTCTCTCGAAGGGGAAGCGACCGCAATGATCAACGCCTTGCAGCAGGCAGGCATCTCACCGGATGAAGTGGACTATGTGGAATGCCACGGAACAGGGACCGCGATGGGAGACGCCACGGAGGTCGAAGCGTTGTCAATCGCCTATGGGAAGGAAAGAAGGAAGCCGTTGCGCATCGGCTCCGTCAAGTCGAACATCGGGCATCTGCTGGCAGCGGCAGCTGTTCCCGCTCTCATGAAGACGATTTGTGCGATCCGCGAACATATCATTCCAGCATCGATCAATCTGGAAGTGCTGATCCCGACCGTTGTGGAGATGAACGGAACCATCAAGGTTGTGACGGCGACCGAAGCGTGGGTGACCAAGAACGGCCAACCGCGCCGTGCCGGGGTTAGCGGATTCGGATTAGGGGGCGCCAACAGCCATATCATTGTGGAAGAGTACATCCCCATCCCCATGCAGCAAAAACCGCCTATCGTCGTAACCGATCGATCGATCCACCCCTTGCCGATTGCAACTGTGCTAGGAGCAAGTCTCGGAGATTGTACCGAACAGCTTCTCTCGCTGGCGCATGAGCTTGTAACTGCATCGGAGAACCGTTATTTGTCGCGGCTGGCGGACATTCAGCTGGCAATCAGCTCGGCAAAAAAAGAGGGCCATCGCGTCGCCATCGTCGCCGCAAATGCCCCAGAGCTGTTGCGAAAAGCAAAGCTGCTTCAATCGGCGATCAGGAAGGGGCTTGCTCCTGACTTTTTACGGCAGCAAGGAATCTTTGCGGCAAAGGTGGAGGAACCGCTTCAGGTTGCGGTTGTTTTCCCAGGCCAGGGTGTCCAGTACCCGAACATGCTCCGCGACATCATGGCTCATTTTCCCGAAGTGGCGGCATTCATGAACAAGGTGGACGAAGAATATCGCAAGCTGTGCGGCAAAACGCTGACCAGTACGTTTCTTACCGATGCGCCCGACCGTTTTTCCCAAAGCGATGAGGATATTCACTGTGCGGTATTTGCCGTCAATTGTGCCCTGTTCACGTTGCTACGCTCGTACGGGTTAGAATTTGATGCAGTGATCGGTCAAAGCGCAGGTGAGCTGGCTGCTTTGGTAGCCACCAACACGCTCGCCCTTCCCGATGCGCTTCGCATCGTTCGGGAGAGAACTCTCTCGGTACTGGCTCTCAAGCAAGAGGATCCGGGGAAGATGCTGACCGTCTACTGTTCGGCAGAATCTGCACGACATTTTTTAAATAGAGTGAACGGCTATTGTGAAATCTCTGCAGATAACAGCCCGGGGATGTGCATCATCTCTGGAGAAACTCAAGCGATTCTCGCCTTGCGCAGTCTCTTTGAGCAGAGCGGGATCCAGTCAGAGGTTCTCCCGGTTTCACATGGGTATCATTCACAGATGATTGCCGATGCACGTACGTCCTATCGGCAAACGCTTGACACATGCACGTTTGCACCACCCGCAGCCCGCGTGATCTCTACGATTACGGGCAACGAGCTTCACAACATGCCTGTGCAGCACTTTCCTAAGCTGCTCGAAAGCCAGTTTGTCGAACCGGTTCGACTCAGGCAAGCGATCGAGACCGCGTACGAACAAGGTGTTCGCCTCTTTATCGAATGTGGACCGAAGCGGGCTGTCAGCACGTATATCTCTGAAACGCTCTCGGAAAAAGACGTTTGCGTGCAAGCAACGATGCATCCGAAGGTCGGGGAGCTTGAGCAGCTGTACCGTGCGCTTGCGTGCCTGTTTGTGCACGGCAAGGGGCAACTGACTCCGCAAAACCAACATGAAAAGAAAGTAGGTATAGAGATGAACAGCAACAACAAGGAACAAACCACTACCCAAACAGCCGATCAGGCAACGCTTTTGTTTTTGCAATCAATGCGGGACATGATCGACGCATTCCTGCAGTCCCAGCTTGGCGCCAGAACAAGTGAACCGGTCATTCAAGCCGCCGCTGTGCGCCCGGAAGCTACCAAGCCTGCAGTAGAAATGAAGGTAGAGATAGCCGAAGTACCGCAGCCTGTGCAAAATCAAGTTCAACAGCAAGTACAAAAGCCTGTTCAGCGTGATCCGGGAGAGGTTCGGGATGAAGTCACCGAGGTGTTGTTATCGTTGATGGTACAGCGCACCGGCTATCCAAAAGATATGCTGGAACTCGATTTGGATCTGGAAGCAGACCTTGGGATTGATACCGTGAAGCAGGTTGCCATTTTGGCTGACGCGCGCCACCACTTCGGGCTTGAACAGGAAGAAGGCTTCCGTGTCCGTGACTACCATACGTTGCACAAGATCATCACTTACTTTACCGCTCGCTTAACCGGGGCGCAAAGCTCGCCTACGCCAGTCGCAGCTTTTTTCCGCTAAAGCCCCCTGCGCTTGCAGCCGAAAGGGGAGAATGGCTCGGGAACGTGATCCGCTTTCTGGAACATCGTTCAGCTTCAACTGTTCTCCCCTTCACGGGCGTGCGTATCGGGGGGCAACCCCATCCGTCTCTTTCCGTCGAATGGATCAAGCGCGACGGAAGCCATGATTTTTGGGCAAAAATCATGCGTGACACCAGCAGTCCTGCAACGCTAGCGAACTACCTCCCGACGATCGGCGAAGCTGTGTCTCTTGTTGCGGCTGCCGCTTGGGAATACCAGTTCGGGTGCAAACCAAACGCAGTGCACGTTTCAAAAGCAGACATGTGTGATGACGAACAGTTCCTTGAAGCGGAACTGTACATCCGATTTACGCTGTTATCCTCGACGGCTACCCATTATCGCGGTGAACTGTGTCTTCTGGCACAAGATGGACGCGTGCTTGCGAAATGGGGAGAGTTGCGGGGGGAACGGAATGGTTATAGCGGAAAGCATCCTGTAAGCCCTGATCTGGTAGTTGCAGGGGCAAACGAGTCGTACCGGAAGAAGGGAACACACAATGAAGAAGCATGATCGGATAGGCGTTGTTGGCTTATCCTGCAAGCTGCCTGGAGCGGCGACAATCCAACAATTATGGCAGAGAGTGTCCAATCGCAAGCGGGCGGTTGGACCTCTTCCTGTGGAGCGATTTGACGCGAATCTGTATCGCTCCTGCTGGGGAATGGAAACCAATGGGACGGTCCTGGGCGGGCTTGTTGAGATTCCCGAGATCGACTTTCGCTCCCTGCCGATTCCACCTACCCAGATTCGTCATTTGCACCCGATGGAAAAAATCGGGCTTTCCATCTTGCATGAGGCGCTTCAGGATGCCGGAATCGAAATGAGGTCGAACCTCGCAGCAAACGGCCGGATTTATGTTGCTGCCACCACCGTGGGAGCCTCGCCTGAAACGGATCATGGACCTAGGATCAGACAGGGAGAATTCACAGACATGCTGCGCACCGCTTTGGAGGCTGTCGATCCAACTGCTGCACGAGGTATTCTAGACCAGGTGTCCACCTGGTGTGAACAGCATACCCCTCCCATTCTCACAGAGACGATGACGACATCGGCGAGCCTGTTTGCCGGGAGAATTGCTAACCTGTATGACATTCACGGCGGTCATGTCGCGATTGATGCGGGCGTTTGCAGTTCCTTTGCCGCAATCGAGGAAGCGATCCGTGCACTTCAGCAAAGGTCGTGCGACTTCGCCCTGGTGGCAGCCGTTTCCCCGCTGATCTCGGCATCGAGCCTGTTGGAATATGCGGGTGATTCCAGCTTTGCGAATCAGCTTCCCGTTCTTGGTGAAGGTGGTGTCGCACTTGTTCTGATGCGGGAAGAGAACATTGGGGAAAGGGGCGTTTACGGCTATATCGATGGCATCGGTTCCGCCGTCATTGCGAATCGCACCAATGAATACCACATTGCCAACGCTGCCAAAAAAGCCGCTGCGTTCGCGCTCAAGCAAGCAGGTGTATCGGCTGGTGACATTATGCGTATCGAGAGTCGAAACTCTGGGCTATCGTTTTGGGAAAAAGCGGAACAGGACGGTCTTTCCCAGGTTTATCCAATCGATTCGTCGAGAGATGGCCTTGCCGTAACATCAGCGGTACCGTATGTCGGTTATTTGCAAGCCGCTGCCGGGCTCGTTGCCATGGTCAACGGGATGATGGAATGGAGCAAGTCAAACAGCAGCAGACCACAGCTCCTTGCCGTAAGCGACTGCGGAATTGCGCCCGTGGCCTATCATGCCATCGTCAGCAGTCCTACGACCGAAACGAGACAAGCGGACAGCAGTTCAGAGCACCTGCATGAACCGATTGCCATTGTGGGCATGGGCGTGATCGTCCCTGGCGCACCGAATCGGGAGCTGTTTTGGAAGCATACCACACTGGGCTACCGCAGCATCGGCGATTTGCCGGCCTGGAAATGGAGCTACGAAAAGATCATCGGAACCAATCCGGCACTGCGTTCGCTTTCTCCTTCTAAGCTTGCAGGGGTCGTGCAAGTGCCGGACATTGACCCGCAGCAGTGGGGGATGACGCATGAAGAGATGAGCCGACTGGATGGAGGAGTCATCCTGTCTCTTTTGAGCAGCTGGGAGGCTGCGCAGCAAGCTCGTCTGACAGACGCGCCTGCAAACAAACAGAGAGTGGATGTCATTTACGGGCAATTGCCCGTGCGTGAAGCAGAAAATGCCAAAAACAAGCTGACCTATTTCACCGATTTTCTGAAGCTTGTTCGATCCACGCTCCTACAAAACGGTGTATCAGCGACAAAGGTGGAAGAGCTCACGTCCGCGCTTCTCAACCAGTACAGAAGCGAGAATGCGCTTGGTATCGATTACCTGGCAGCAGGTACAGGACTGACCAACAGTCACGCCGTCGCAAGGGCGCTTGGCATGGAAGGGAAGATTTTGTCCGTTGACGCAGCCTGCGCATCGTCGCTCGCTGCTGTGGAAATGGCTGTCCGACGCCTGCAAGCGAATGAGGCGGATGCCGTTGTTGTCGGTGGCGTCGCCCATCATCTTGTTCCCGAGTACAATGTGACGCTCCAGGTTCTGGGCGCTTTGTCCTCGAATGGCATTCCGCCTTTTCATGACGATTCCGACGGCTTTACCCCTGCGGAGGGAGCTGGAACGATCGTCGTCAAACGGTTGTCGGATGCGCTGCGCGATCACAATCAGATTTTTGCCGTGCTGACAGGTGTCGGCCAGTCGAGTGACGGGAAGGGTGCTTCGGTTTTTGCACCCAATAGCCAGGGACAGCAGCGAGCCATTGAAGCCGCCCTAAAGCAAGCTGCTGTACTCCCGGACGATCTGGATCATATCGAAGCGCACGGTACGGGGACGCGTTTGGGGGATGCGACGGAAATCCAGACGTATCAGGCGGTGTTCGGGGAGCGACACAAGTATAAGCCGTATTCAATCGGAGCAATCAAGTCTCAAATCGGACACCTTAGCTCTGCGGCGGGCATCATCGGGTTGATTAAAACCGCTCTTTCCTTGCATGAGAAGGTGATTCCGCCAAGCTATGTGGATGCACGTTCTCCCGTACTGCTTACCAATCTGGCCACGCGAGCGCGGATGTGGGAGAGCAGGGAGGACCGCAAGAGAAAGGCAGGGGTCAGCGCTTTTGGCATGGGCGGCATCAATTATTTCGTCGTGCTTGAGGAATATCAGGAGCAGCGCGGTGACGAGCGTGAGCGTGAAACCCAACCGCTTTTAAGCCCGCTTCATCCGCTTAAGTCCGATCGCTTTATCGTCGAGCTTGTTCCGGCATCGTTGCCGAGGAGACCCGCATTGTTTTCCTTGGCAGGCAAACGGATCGTATTGGTCAAGGATGCTGCCAGCAAATGGAAGGTGTGCAAACCAGTGCTCGAGCAACGCGGCGCTCGCGTCTATCCGCTTGATCCGAGCCCGTGGAGTACCGAGCAGGACCTTCATCTCTCGCTGACAAGGTGGGAGCATGAGAATGGTGAGCTGACAGGCGTCATTGATTTGCGCATGGTTGCTGAGCGACCGGAGCTGCCTAAGCTCGGAACTGAGCAGCTTGCAAGAGAAATGGAACAGACAAGTGATTTCACCTTCTGGCTGCTGCGCTTTTTCTATGACCGGTTTGAACAGGCTGCGCCATTGACCTGCTGCTATATTGCAGTGACTGCGATGGGAGGCAATCTGGGCTTGACGGATTGTGACAACGGCAATGTTCTCGGAGCGTTCCTGCAAGGCATGCTGAAGTCACTGAAACAGGAATTGCCATCCGTGCTGGCCAAAACGGTCGACTTCCCCGCACATGAGCCGATCGAGAATGTAACGTCCCTGCTGCTCGATGAAATCGAAGACGGAAATGAGCGAATGGAAGTCGCCTATACGGACAGTCGGTTTGTCGTTGCCCACAAGCAGGCAAGCTTTTCAAGCGAGTCTCCGTTGGCTCGTCCGATTCGCAAAGATGATGTGTATGTTTTTTCGGGTGGCGGCCGCGGGGTAGTGTTTGAATGCGCCACTGCGCTTGCCCTGCTGGGGGCAACGGTCATCGTATGCGGACGAACACGCATCAGTGATTCGAATGCAAGGTGGCTTTCGCTGGATCAGGAGGAATTTTCCACTTTTTCACGGGAGCAATTAGTGAAAAGTCGGGAGCAGAACGCCGCCTTTTCCTTGCCCGATTGGAAGCGAAGCATTGACCGGATGTCCCGGGAGCGCGAGCTGTACCAAAACCTGAAGAAAGCCGAACAACTGGGCATTTCCTATGAAATCTGTGACATCACCAACGAATCGGAAGTCCATGCTCTTATCCGAAGAATTGTCGACAAACATGGCCGCATCGACGGGATCGTGCACGGCGCGATGGTTGAATGGTCGATGAGTTTGCCGAAAAAGACGAAGGAGATGATCGACAATACGCTTCGCACGAAAGTGATCGGCATGTGTCATCTTCTTGAGGCGACAAAAGAGCTGCCGATTCGCTCATTCGTCTGCTTTGGTTCCGGTGCCGGACGCTTCGGGAACAAAGGGCAAACGGACTACAGTGCAGCCAATTCGCTCATGTCCGCATTGCTCGTTGCCAAAAACCGGGAGCGAAAACAGCCGATTCACCATACGACCCTGAATTGGACAGCATGGGAAGCGGTTGGAGCGGCCGTCTCGGACCCGGCAATCACGGATGTCCTGAAGCGAAACGGCGTACCCTTTGCGCCACCGGAAGAAGGGATTCACTGGTTCCTCAGTGAGTTGACACTGGGACGTGACACGGAGACGTTGAATGTCGCGGAGGACTTTTTGAAAAATTGGCCGTTTGGCAGCGTCGAAGCGGACGGGACAGGAGAGCGAGCCTTGTCCTTTACGGATCGCGGCACACCGATTCATCCGTGGGATTGGCCGTACATCGATACGTTGCTCGTGAAATCAGCGGGGAAGGTTGTCGTCGAAAGAACGGTCGAGCCAGCCAAAGACACGTATCTCGCACAGCATTGTCTCGATCAGATTCCGATTTTTCCGATGGTATGCTATTTGGAGCTACTTGCGGAAGCGGCAGCTGTCACTTCGATGGGCTGGTCGCTTCACACGGTCCGAAACTTCGAGGTGTTCCATGCTTGCAAGCTTTATGAGGGAAAACCGGTGACACTGCGGGCTGCTGCCTTCATCAGGGAAAATGCGGAGAATGAGCGTGTCATCGTGTCCAATGTCCTTTCCGACTTGACCGTCAATGGACGCATCCTGCAGAAAGATCGCGTAAATGCTTCGGCTTCTTTCGTATTTCGCAAGCAGCCGCCCCTGCTTGAGCGAAAGGAAATACCCGCCGTATCAGGCGAATCACGCTCAAGTGTGCATTACAGCCTGCAGCGCGATACGCTGCAAATCGGGCCGATCTTTTGTCGTGCAAGCAATTATACCGTCAATCAGAAAGAGGGCGTGGCCCTTGCAGACCCTGCAAATGAACGCAACCTGTTTTCGTTTACGAACGCCCCCGCCTTTCAGACCGATCCATTCACCGTCGATGTAGCGATGCAAATTGGTGTCACGGTCGATTCGTTCCAAACCGGAATCGTCAGCTTGCCTATTTCCATTGCTACCATTCGGTTTGGAAGAAAACGGGGGCAAAAGGAACGCGTACAAGTTTATAGTCGAATCATTCATGAGGAAGGAACAGATATGACGTATGACATCGATGTTACGGGTGAGAATGGTGACACCATTATGGAACTGCACGGCTTTCTGGCGAGGAGGATCACCCGATGAGAACTGACTTTTCGCTCGGCAGTTGCCCAATTCCACCTATACCCGCCGCCTTCTCTTCTCTTCATGCCGATGAACGGGAATTGCTGGGAGAGAAGGCAACACCAAAACGAATTGCTGATTTTACCGCAGGCAGAATCGCAGCAAAACGGGCTGTCCACTCCTGCCTTGCGCTACCGGAGAGCGAGCATGTCTCCATTTTGCGAGTGGAAGCGGGACCGGAAGCAGGGAAGCCTTATGTGAAGGCAGGAAACATGTGCACGGAACCCATGACTGAAACCTTGCATATCTCGATTTCCCATGCCGACCGGATGGCCTATGCTGTCGCTTCTCACTTGCGGATCGGAATTGATCACGTGACAATTGAACCGTATTCCGATGCCTTTTCAAACGATGTGTTTGCCAAGTACGAACTGGAAGAGTGGGCAAACTGGCTTGGTGTCGGGCCACAGGACGAACTCGTCGCTTGCGCCGGTTTCGCGGCAAAGGAGGCCGTTCTGAAATACGTGGGCACCGGATTACGCTACTCGTTACCTCAGATTACGGTCGTACCCGTCTTTCACAAGCAAACGTCAGACCCTCACCCTTTTTTTCAGCGTCGTTTCCGCGCTGCCTTGCAGTTGGGAAGCAGCAGGGGGGAGCTCGATGGTTATTTTGCCATTAAAGACGGTCAAGTGATCGTGATGGTGATCGGCGAAAAAACCGAATATTGATTATCTAAAGCCAAACCCCGCCACAGAACAATTGTTCGTTGGCGGGGTTTCTTGTCTTGAAACATCCCTTCCCTCCGAGATCGTCTCCAAAAGCAGGAATACTCTTTTCATCAGGAAAGTTGGACATGGTCCCATTCATATAGTTTGAACAGGGATTTCTCCACAGCCCTCACTTATCGCTCCAAGCCGAATACAATGCCCAGAGACGATAAGCGGAAGGGGAACGACTGAATGAACCAATGCGACTATATCCAGTGGAAAGCGAATGGCATTTTTGCTGAAATGAATACCTTGCTGCGATTTCTTTCAATGACAGAGGACCGTTACCAAAAAAATCTGATGCTCAATCAGCTTTGGAACCTGGCTTCTCAATTACAACTGCTCATCGGGACACTCCAATGCCAAGCCATCCGGGAAGCCCAGCCGCTTCAGCAAGGAAGACCAGTCCAACAAATGCAACCGATCCCACCGCCCGCTACCCCACGAATGCCAGTCAATCCGCCAAACGAGTTTACGAGAGAACAGCTGTCCCGATTTAACGGTCGTGACGGGAATCCGGCCTATGTAGCCGTCAATGGGATCGTCTATGACGTCACGAACAATGCTGCGTGGTCTGCGGCCACACATTTTGGATTATCTGCCGGTCAAGACTTGACGAAAGAATTTGCCTCCTGCCATGCGGGTCAACAATGGATTCTCCGTACAATGAAGCCAATAGGGAGGTTGGTCGAGTGATGCAAGAGCATGGAGCAGTGTTGCCTCCTGAGGATGTCTCGAACGAAGCTGTATCCCGGAGATTGACCGCCAAAGCGATGGAAGAAATCCGGGCTGGCCGCTTGCCCAAAAAGAATCTGGTCTGGCTCGAACTAACCGGATGCTCAGGCAACATCATCTCCTTGATGAACGGGACCAATCCGGATCTTTCCTATATGATTCGTTCCATGGTCAACCTGCGGTACAGCAACAGCTTGATGGTAGCCGAAGGGGAAAAAGCCATGCAGGCCTTGCAGGATGTCCTGGATGAGGAGTTTATTTTGGCCGTCGAGGGGGCTGTAGCCTTGCGCGATAACGGCCTTTATAACGTCATCGGCTACAAGGACGATAAACCGTTTACCGCTCTGGAGGCTGCGCAAACCTTGGGTGAAAAAGCGAAGCATGTCATCGCCGTAGGGGCCTGTGCGACACATGGAGGGCCGTCGGCAGCCAAACCGAATCTCGCCCAATGCGTCGGGCTGCCCGCTGTTCTGAACCGCAAAATCATCAAGCTGCCGGGCTGTCCCTGCCACCCCGACTGGTTTCTGGGCACACTTGCCCATCTATTGCTCTACGGAGAGCCGGCCCTTGATAACCGCGACCGGCCGCTTATGTTTTACAGCACTTTGCTCCATGATCGTTGCCCCAGACTCGACTATTTCAACAAGGGGATTTTTGCCAAGACGCTTGGCGAGCCCACCTGTTTGTTTAAACTGGGCTGCAGGGGGCCTGTCACCCGGATCGATTGTCCCACAC
>JBLNEJ010000622.1:0-7830 GCA_050262535.1 Clostridia bacterium | reverse complement strand
TCATTGGACAACCCGCGCAATATATTCTCTGCTGTAATCATCGCCATCTTGGTTCGCGTCACGATGCTCGCGCTGCCGATATGCGGCGCTACCACGACATTATCGAGCATAAGCAATGGATGATCGAGGCTGACCGGCTCTGTTTCGAACACATCAAGTCCCGCTGCCCAAATTCGTCTTTCTTTCAACGCGTGGTAAAGCGCATCCTCATCCACGTTCGTTCCCCGCGAGGCATTGATGAAGATGGCGTTCGGCTTCATCAGCGAAAACTCCCGTTCCCCCATCAGCTTGCGCGTCTCTTGTGTGGCCGGAGCCAACAGCACGACGTAATCGGACATCCGCAACAGCTCGTCCATCTCGCAATACTGCGCACCGATCGTAGCTTCCGCCTCCGGCTTGCGGCTGCGGTTGTGATACAGAATGTTCATGTCGAAGCCCTTTGCCCGACGCGCCACCGCTTCCCCGATCCGGCCCATTCCGATAATTCCGATCGTTGCGCCAAAAATATCCTGAACGGTCAACAGCATCGGCGACCAGCTCTTCCATTTGCCTTCCCGGACGAAACGGTCCGCTTCCGGGATGCGCCGAGCCGTCGCCATCAGCAGAGAAAAGGTCAGGTCGGCTGTCGTTTCCGACAACACCCCCGGCGTATGGCCAACCGGAATGCCGCGGCGGGTTGCCTCTGCCACATCGATATTGTCATAGCCGACAGCCATCGTCGCAATGACCTTCAACTGCGGTGCGGCATCCAGCACTTCGCGGTCAATTGGATCGGCGACGTTGGTGAAAATGGCGGCAGCATCCTGGACTTCACGATGCAGCACATCCCTTGGAATCAATTCTTCTTCAGAGTCCCATATGTAAACATCCGCTTTGGTCTGCATCAGCTCCAGTGCCTGCTGCGGAATTTTGCGTGTGACAACGATTTTTTCCCGTTTCATTATGTAGAACCTCCATTGTTCTCTCACTCAATCTCTTTGGATGGAAAGAGACAGCAGTCACAAATACCTGCTGTCTCTTCTATCATACCTGTTTCGCTCGTTTTGGCGCCAGTTCAATCGCCTGACGATGCGCTTCAAGCGTAAGGCGGAGCGACCGGAGGAACCCAGCCGAGCGAGCAGCACCTGCTTCTCCCATCCCCACCAGCCCCGCACTATCTCCATTTACGCCCGCGGAATAATCGGCAACATGATCGCCGAAGGATACTCCTCTTGATGGTAAATCCGCTGCTCGGCCTTCACCATCTCCGTCGTCATCCCCAGCGGCGCACCCGTATTCAGATTGCGGTCATATTTCGGGAAGGCGCTGGAGGACACTTCCACGCGGATGCGGTGTCCCTTTTTGAACACGTGACTGGTGTTCCAGCAGTCGACCTCATAGCGATAGACCTTGCCCGGCTCGATCAGGGAAGGCTTGTCCATCCCCTCGCGGAACCGCGCCCGCACCAAGCCGTCCGTCAGGCGCTGGGCGAATCCGCTCGGCCATGCATCCAACAGCTTTACGGTAAAGTCGGTATCGACCGCGCTTGAGGATGCAAACAGCTCCATCTTGATCGGGCCCGTCACCTCGACATCCTCGGTGAGCGGTTCGGTGCAATACACCAGTACGTCGTCACGCTTTTCGATCTCGGAATAGTCATCAGGTCCACCGATCTGAGCGGAGGTCGGTTCCGTGATGAACGGAACCGGATCGGCCGGATCGTAGAGAAACGTATCCGCCTGCTCTTCTTTGGGTTGTTCCGTGGAAAGCCATCCATCGCCGGCAATGCAGTTCGCCTTCCCGTTTCCGCGCAAATAGAACGGGGTCCATTGCGTCTGCGGGAGCGGCCATGCCGGCTCGTCGTGCCATTTGTTCTCACCCATGACGAAGATACGAACCGGCGGCTCGTCCATGATGCCGGTCTGTTCGCCCTTGAGCCAGTAGTTGAACCAGCGCAGCTGATAGCCCTTCAGATCGATGACCGCATCCGGGCCAAACTCAATCTCCCCCAGCTTGGTCGATTCATTGATGCCGTGCGGCCACGGTCCCATCAGCAGCTTCTGGTTTTTGCGGGCATGCTCTGTTTTTGCTCCCTTGGTCATGCCGATGAAATTGAGCGGCGTCCCAACCTGTTCGTCATCGTACCAGCCGGAAATGTGCAAAACCGGAACATCAATCTGCTCGAACTTGTTCTGGTAGCAAATCCGTTCCCAGAACGCATCCAACTGCGTATGCTCGAACTCTTCGCGCCATTCTGCCGACAGCTTGCCCGTCCATTCGTCCATCGTAACCATCGGCAGGTGCCAATACGCCTTTTCCCAATCGATTACATCGACATTCTGCATCACACGGCAACTGGTCATATACAGCCAGCACAGGTGGTGCGGGGTAGGAGCACCGGTCGGCCATTCCACGAACGGATCGGACGGGGTAACCGAGCAAATCATCGCCTTTAGTGAAGGAGGACGTGTCACAGCCGTCAGCCATTGCACACGTGCCAAATAAGACCCGCCCATCGTACCGACGGAGCCTGTACACCACGGCTGGTCCGCACCCCACTCAATACAATCGTAGCCGTCCTGCGCTTCGTTAAAGTAAGGTCTGAACACGCCGTCGGAATCGCCGCGACCACGCACGTCGAAGTACACGACCGCAAATCCCTGTTTGGCAAAATACGTACCATTTTCATGGATAAAGGTGGAGGTTTTCATATAGGGGGTACGCACGACGATCGCCGGATAGCGCCCCTCAGCTTGGGGAAGATACACATCCGCCGACAAAGTGACGCCATCGCGCATCGGCACACGCACATTACGCTTGATTCGAATCTCCATCTGCATTCGCTCCTTTATGACGGGCTATCGCCTTGTCTTACCTGAAATGAGCCGATCAATTGCTTTAATTCCTGAGACAATTCTTTTACATTCGCGACATTTTCCATGACGGTGTTCATCGCTTCCAGCTGTTTTTGCGAGGAGCGTGCCGCCAGATTCACTTCACTGGCAGATTCACGGGCAATCGTTGCCATTTCCTCGATTCCTGCCGTTACCTCTTCAGCATTGGCAGCCATGTTGGCTGAAAGCAGGGACAGCTCTTCCACCTGATGCGCGACTTCCACACTGTTGGACTGCAGGGCAAAAAACTCGTCGTGCACCCGATTGATCAGCGTCTTTACGGATTCCACGTTTGTTTTACCTGTTTCCATGACGGAAAGCGTCTTGCTCGTATTGCTTTGAATGTTGTTCATAATGGACTGAATCTGGTCAGTGGCAAATTGGCTTTGTGCTGCCAGCTTGCGAATCTCGTCGGCGACGACAGCAAAGCCTCGTCCCGCTTCCCCTGACCGGGCTGCTTCAATCGCCGCATTGAGCGACAGCAGGTTGGTCTGATCGGATACATGTGCGATCAGACGCAAAATTTCACTGATTTCCGTCGAGTCGTTGTGCAAGACGTTGACGACAGAGGACACCTGTTCGGTCCCTTCTTCGATCGTTTTCATCATGTCGTCCATTTTTTCCTTTGCCGCTGAAATGACGCTCAAACCGCCCTTCGCGCTTTGAGCCATTTGCTTCGACGTTTCCTGGACAACGGAGGCTGTATCGGCGACCTGGGAAATTTGCTCCGCCATCACTTGCAACGCTTTTGCACTTTCCTCCGCGCTGCTTGCCTGTTCATCGCTTCCATGAGCGATCTGGTCGATCGAGTGAACGATTCGTTTCGTAGCCTCGTTGCTTTCTTCCGTATGCTGATACAAAACGTCGGCCGTACCAGCCGCTTCCTTGGCACCCGCTGCGATCTTGCCGATCATTCGGTTCATGTTGTCGGAGATATGGGCGAATGCTCTGGCCAGTACACCCAGCTCATCTTTGCGCGACAGCATGCGCGCAGGGAGCTGCTGAGTAAAGTCCCCCTCAGCGGTATGCTCGGCATGACGGGCAAGCCGGGTCACCGTGCGCACGATGCCGCGGGTAATGCCCATGATCGTCAACGAAACGAGCAGCAAGCCTGTCCCACCTGTTGCCAACGTAATCATAAGCGTTTTGTCCGATTCAGCCGTTACCTCGGCAAGCGGTACGGTTATCGCATACGTCCACGTCTCGCTGTCGCTTCCCAGGCGGATGGGAGAATAGGCGAGATACGTATCAGCGACGATCTCGTGTCCATCTCCCCCTGCTGCAACCGCTTGCATCAATGCCTGCTTGTACGATAGCGATGACTCTTCCACGCGCGACCCCAGCAGATTGGCTGACGGTGCCGAAACCACAATGCCTTTGCCCGTCAGGATCATTCCGCTGCCAGTCTGATAAATGCTCACGCTCTTGTTCATCTCCTGCAAGTCGCCAAGCGACATATCCACTCCGACCACGCCTGCAAAAACACCGTTTACAAGGACTGGTGCAACAAATGATGTCATCAGTACCTCTTTGTTATTGACGCTCCCTTTATACGGCTCCATCACAACGGGCTTCATCGTCTGTTTCGGCAGGGTGTAATAGTTTTCGGCAATCTCTTCACTGTAAATAAAGGTTTCGTCATACACAATCCGGTTGGCTTCGTCACGAGCCCAGACGGGCATGTACGCACCCGTCTTGTCGTCCTTGGACGAATTGGCATAAAGCGCATCCTGTCCATCAAAGCCGTTCGGTTCCCACAAGCTCCATACAGCGGTAAATGCCGGGTTTTGCTCCAACACGTTGCGCAGCATCTGGTCTGCACCTTTGCGCGAGGTCGTATTCGTTTCCTTCATCGCAGCCAGCACCTGTGCCAATGAATTGGCAACCTGCACGGCTTCCCCAAGCTTTTGCTCGGTTTGCCTTGCTTGCTGTTTGGTCAGTGATTGTGCCAGGTCCTCCGCAGATTTGAAGGCGGCTGCCTTGGAACGATACGCATTCAGGACGACCACAAGCGAAAAGGTCAAAAATACAATACTGACGGTTAAAACAAATAAACGTGTTTGCAACTTCATGTCGGGCAATCTCCTCACTGGCATTAGATCCTAAACGAATGTTGTACACATTTATTATAGCGAATTTGTGGGAATCGCCACAATTTTTTGGAAGGTTTGGATGAAAAAAAATCGAATGGCGAAACGGTTATACCGAGTGTGAAAAATAAGACCGCTACCTTATCGCACCCTCTCGATTTTACAGAAGAAAAAACAGGAGAGTGGTGCTCGCTCACTCTCCCGTTTTTCGTATATGTTGTTCACTGAATATAATGTTATGTACTCAAGAATTTAGTGTTAGACTGTGAAAATTTCGTTATAGACTAAGCAAGTAAAGATTTAGACTCACTGCAAGTCATTACGCTAATGACACAGTTTAGTGGAGTGCAGTATAAACCAGGCTACCACAATAAATGAAGTGGGCTCGGGATTCATGTCCCCACCCCACTTCGTCAAACTTCCTCGGTTTTGCTTGCATATTGATCGTAAAGCATTTGAGCACGAACAAAATCTATTGGTAGATTAACAGGTATCTCCAGGAAATATTCCAACTGCCATATCTGAGTTTTTTGAGCCTGACGACTCGTAGGATTGTCCCAAGGTGGGTATACGCGTATTGCTCTTTTACCACCTCTACCTTTATAGGAAACGATATCTTGATCACATAAAACTGCTTTTGGAAATATAAACTGACCGAACTTACTCCCTTTACGTGTACTAATAACGAAGAAATCGACTGGATCTGATACGTCATATGGTTGGATCGGTCCATCCCCTTTTCTCTCCCATAAAGTCACAAATTGCCCGATCTTTGTAGGAGTGATTCTTGCGACACGAAATCTAATAGAGAGAGCATTCAAGTTAAATACATACGCTCCATATTCAGCATTTTGTGCTTCAAGGAGCGGTTGAGAGCAATCAAACCTGCAAGGGTTATAAACAAGATCCTTGGTGACAAGTAAGTCACTATGAATTGTGTCAGAGAAAGTCCAAGGATTTTGATAACTAGGCCATTCTTCTGAAAAGTCTCGATTTTTTTCATCCATCTGTTCAAATCCCCCATGTGAATCCCATGTAGCATTCTATTGTTTCTCTTTATATTGACTATCACAATGAAATCATAGCTAGTTCTCAAGTTCGCTTCAACTAACCGGTTCGATAGTTGAGTGCGTACAGACACAACAGCGGCAGTCTAGGACTTTATTTTCTCTTCCTAGTCCTCCGCTGTTTTTTATCGGATCAGTCTAACACTCTTTATACTAAGGGTGTCAGTTATTCGTGTTCAAAACTACAAGGGATTCACTCCGTCGGTCTAAGTCATCATTTCCAATGGTCAATATGTATGCGGTTACTGTTACATATTTTCAAGCGGGGCTGCGGTAAACTTGCCGTAGTGAACGCCTTTCAGGCTGATGAGCTGATCGCTGAAACGACGCAGCTCCTTCGCTCTACCTTTGACCACGATCAGCTCCAGACAGTTGTGATGATCGAGATGAAAGTGGGTAGTCGCCAGGATCAAGTCGTGCATCTGATGCTGGATCACCGTCAAATCATGGAGCAAATCCCGCTTGTGGTGGTCATAAAACAGCAGGATGCTGCCCGCCACGACGTAATCATCCGTTTCGGACGCCTGCTCCAAAAGTGCGCTTCTGACCAGGTCTCGCACCGCTTCCGAGCGGTTTTCGTAGCCTTTTTGGCCGATCAGCTGATCAAAGCCTCGCAGCAGCTTTTCGTCCATCGAAACGCCAAACCGCTTTAATGTTGAATCTGTCACGCCTATTCCCCCCCGAGCCGCTCACCTTTTTACTTTTACAGTAGCATATTGAGGTCAGCAGCGAAAGCGAGGCGAGATTATCCGTTCAAGCGAAAGCGCGTCAGCACCTCATCCATGCGTGCTGTCAACTCAGCCAGGATGACAGCAGATGCCGCCCCTTCCTGCAGGTGTGCCCCCTGCTGTGTCACGGTTGCCGCAATCAAGCTCATCACGTCCTGAATCTGTCCTGCGGTTTCATCGATTGTTTGTCTGCTGTGGTTGACCCGCTCAATCCGGATCATCAAATCCTTTAAATCGTGAAAAATGCGTTCGATATCCGCATGAACGGCATGATTGGCTTCTTTGATCGATTGAAGCGATTGGGTCGTAGTCCGCGCCAATTGTCCGCCGCGCTCCATCTCCTGGACGCTCTCCCCCATCATGCTTTGCATCGTGCCGGATTCTGTTTGCACCGCATGGATGATGCGGGCGATTTCCCCTGCCGATTCCGCCGACATGCCTGCCAGCTTGCGAATCTCTCCTGCAACTACGGCAAACCCTTTGCCCGCTTCTCCGGCCCGCGCCGCTTCAATGGAAGCGTTCAAGGAAAGCAGATTGGTCAGCTCGGAAATCTCCGCAATCCGATTGACGATCGTATTCATTGCTTGCGTGCGGGCAAACAGCTCTTCCGTATGGATTGCCGTCTGCTGCATCACACCTGCAATGGTCTCGTACTGCTTCAGAAAATGGCTGATGGACAGATTCCCTTCTTCAGCAAGCTTTGCCATCTGAGTCGCCTGGTCCAAAATGTTTTCGGAGCCCTTGGCGATTTCCTGTGAAAGCAGGTGCATCGACTGCGTTGCATCGGACGTATCGAGAAGCTCGGCTGCCTGGATTCGAATCGCATCGTCCATCTCGGATACGGCCTGTGCTACCCGTTCTCCCACATGTACATTTTGCTCCGCGCTCTCCTTCAGTCCCATGAAGGTGCTCCGGACATTCCCGTTTACCTGGTGGGCTGTCGCGATAATCTGCTTCAAGCTGCCCAGCATTTGGTTAAACGAGTGGGCGAGTCCGCTTAATTCATCCTTGGTCTTGACCTGAACCTCATCGACATCGAGCCTGCCGGAAGCGATCATCTCCGCTTTACGGG
>JBLNEJ010000621.1:0-5666 GCA_050262535.1 Clostridia bacterium | reverse complement strand
AAAACTATTATTGACATCATGTCATATTTTCAGTACGCTATGTTCAAGTTCCGGAACCCACCCTACTTTCATGCAAATTTTTGTAAAGGAGGAAATTATGAACGCATCTTTTCTCCCCTCTCAGACCTATGCACAGCAGCTGGATGCAAACGACGAGCTGGCCCATTTTCGCACTGAATTTTATGTGAAGTCGGGCACGATTTACCTTGATGGCAACTCGCTCGGCCTTATGTCCAGGCGCTCGGAGCACACCCTGATGGAGCTGATCGCCTCGTGGAGAGAATATGGCATCGACGGCTGGACGCAAGGGAAATACCCCTGGTTTTATCTGTCTGAACGATTGGGAGAGATGAGCGCTCCCCTTGTCGGGGCAAGACCCGAAGAGGTCATCGTAACCGGCTCCACAACAGTCAACCTTCATCAGCTTGCGGCAACCTTTTACCAACCTGCTGGCAATCGCACCAAAATCATCGCCACCGAGCTCGACTTCCCCACCGATATTTACGCGCTGCAAAGCCAATTGAAGCTTCACGGGCTTGATCCTGCTCTGCATCTGATCCGAATACCCAGCCGGGATGGTCGCTTGATCGAAGAAGAGGACATCATCGCAGCCATGGGTGATGACGTCGCCCTGATTATCTTGCCGACCGTCCTGTATCGCAGTGGCCAACTGCTCGATTTGGAGCGTTTGACCACTGAGGCTCATGCCCGCGGGATTCTGATCGGCTTCGATGGATGCCATTCGGTTGGTGCCATTCCCCACGAGTTCAGCAAATGGGAGGTCGACTTTGCCTATTGGTGCAACTACAAATATGTAAACAGCGGTCCTGGCGGTGTTGGCGGTCTGTATGTCAATCAGAAGCATTTTGGCCGTTTCCCTGGTCTGGCTGGCTGGTACAGCTCGCGAAAAGATAAACAGTTTGACATGGAGCATACGCTGACGCTTTGTGAACATGCCGGAGCCTATCAAATAGGGACTCCGCATGTGCTGAGCCTTGCTCCGCTCATCGGGTCGCTGGAGCTGTTCGCGGAAGCGACGCTGCCGAAGCTACGCCGCAAATCGCTTTCCCTCACCCGCTATCTGATGGATTTGATCCATCATGAGCTTGACGGAATGGGCTTTGTCATCGCCAATCCGCAGGAGGATCACCGTCGCGGCGGACACGTGTCATTGGAGCATGAGGAAGCGGTCCGTATATGCAAAGCACTCAAGGAAGACCATCGCGTCATACCGGATTTCCGTGCACCGAATAGTATCCGTCTTGCCCCGGTAGCGATGTACAACACGTTCGAGGAAGTTTGGCGTTGTGTCCAGATTCTGAAACAGATCATGCTGGAGAAATCATACGAAAAATATGAAAACAAACGCGGGGTTATCGCGTAATCCTTCATACCATGTGAGAAGGGGGTTAAAGCATGTCAGGTAAACAGAACCAATTTCAGGACATCATGGAACGGGAAAAAGGATTGCAGCGCGGGCTTTCCACTCGTCAGCTTTCCATGATCGCAATCGGGGGCGCAATCGGAACCGGGTTGTTCCTTGGAAGCGGCATGGCGATCGGTTTTGCCGGTCCAAGCGTCATCATGAGCTATGCAATCGGGGCTGTCATCGCCCTGCTCTTAATGGGCTGTCTCGCCGAGATGACGGTCGCACATCCGACCACAGGATCATTTGGCGCCTTTGCCGAACGGTATATCAATCCATGGGCCGGGTTCGCGGTACGCTACTCCTACTGGTTCAGTCTTGTCTGTGCCATCGGGACGGAAGTATCGGCCATGTCCGTCTATATGAAATACTGGTTCCCGGGCGTTCCCGGACTTGTTTGGATTCTGCTCTTTTCTGCCGCACTCATTATTGTGAATGCAACAAGCGTCAACCTGTTCGGGAAGGTGGAATACTGGTTCTCGATGATAAAGGTAGCCGCCATCATTCTTTTTATCCTGCTCGGCTCATTCGTCGTCTTCGGAACCTCCCAGCCTGACATGGGCCCACAAAACTTCACCAACAGCGGGGGCTTCTTCCCGAATGGCATGTGGGGTATGTGGATCGCAATTTTTATTTCCTTGTTCAGTTATTTAAGCATTGAAATGATCGCGGTAAGCGCAGGGGAAGCGCAGGAACCGGAAAAAGCGGTTCCACTCGCACTCAAATCGGCTGTCGTTCGTCTCGTTTTGTTTTACCTGCTGACACTCGCCCTCATGTTAATGATCATTCCATGGAAGGAAGCGGGCGGTGACAAGAGTCCATTCGTCAAAGTATTCGAGCTGTTCAACTTCCCAGGCGGCGCCGGAATGATGAACTTCGTGGTTCTCACCGCTGCTCTGTCGGCGATGAACAGCCAGCTGTACATCTCGACACGCATGGTCTTTTCGCTCTCACGCGCAGGCTTTGCCCCCGCCTCGCTAGGCTCACTCAGCAAAAAAGGCGTACCTGTGAAGGCTCTTGCATTATCTACGGTTGGAATTGCAATCGCTTCCATCATCAATGCGATCAATCCGGATCACGCCTTTATCGTCATGATCTCGCTTTCCAGCTTTGGGGCGATGTTTGCCTGGTTCATGGTATTTGTCACCCATCTGTTTTTCCGCCGCAAGTGGGAGGCATCCGGTGGACGTCGATTACCCGTGCGCATGATTGGCTATCCCTATTTGACGATCATCGGTGCGGTTTTGCTGGCTGCTGTCGTTCTGTCAACCTGGTTCCAGCCAGAATTCAAGGATACGCTACTCCTCGGCTTCCCCTGGCTCATCTTCATTACCATCTGCTACTTTCTCTGGAAAAGGGCGAATCCCCAGGCTTATCAAGCTTCGCTTGGAGAAAAGAGACACGAAAATCAGAACATGTCTCAATAAGGAAAACAGTTGCTCCCGCAAAAACAACGAGCAAACCCCCTGCTACGCCGTGCAGGGGGTTTGCTCATTCTTTGGTCAGCCCGTGTTTCTTCTATCTATTATCTCTCTTCTGCCTATGTCTCTATTGTACAAGACGATCCCGCATTGATCCATGAACAGTGATTTCCAAGTACCCGCAGCAGACAGGATGGGCGCAGTACGCTTTGACAATCACCTCCGTTGGGCGGGGTACATAACCTAATGAAAAAAGAGAATGACTTGTTGAGGAGGAAATGACGTTGGAGCAAAAAGCAAAGGATCTACAAAAGTGGAGTGAATGGGGGCGGCAATGGCTGAACTATTTACGGCGCAAGCCTGAGTTGCTTCCAGTAAGCCCGCAAAGCTTGCGCAAATTCGAGGTGGCTTTTGAACAAATCGGCGATCGCGCCAGCAGCGCTCTGGCGAAACAAGCAAGTGAAGCGGAGGTAGCCCGATTGATCGCAAAGGCCGAATCTGTCCAGGAGCAGTTCCAGCAGCTGTTGACACGTGTACAACAGCGAAAGGCGGCTACCCCTGTTTTCACGCCGGTATCCCTACCCACCGCTCAGAAGACAATTGCTTCGGTTCACCCGATTCCAATCGGCGGTCATCGGCTCCCCCCTTTGCCATACGCTTATGATGCGCTTGAGCCTTATGTGGATGCGGAAACGATGCGCCTTCACCATACCAAGCATCATCAGGCATATGTAGAAGGGCTGAACAAGGCCGAGCAAAAGCTGCAGAATGCGCGCTCCTCCGGGGAATTTGACCTGATCAGGCACTGGGAGCGGGAGCTTGCCTTCAACGGTGCCGGTCACTACTTGCATACGCTGTTCTGGAGTGTGATGAGTCCAGACGGCGGCAAGCTGCCGGATGGCATTCTGAAGCAGCAGTTGGAGCGTGATTTCGGCAGTGTGGAGCAATTTAAACAGCAGTTTTCTCAGGCAGCGGAAAAGGTAGAGGGCGGCGGTTGGGCGATTCTTGTATGGTCGCCACGCGCTCAGCATTTGGAGATCTTGCAGGCGGAGAAGCATCAAAACCAGTCGCAATGGGATGTGATTCCCCTGCTGGCGCTGGATGTATGGGAGCATGCGTACTATTTGAACTACCAGAACAATCGGGCCAAATATATTAATGCCTGGTGGAACGTCGTGAATTGGGACCATGTGCAGGATCGTTTTTTGGAGGGACGGAAGTGACCACAGGAAAAAAGGTATTACACAAACCAGAATCGCTTGTGTAATACCTTTCCTTTTACTGTTTGTCTCTCTCTTTTTTCGTGATCCCGCCCACTCCCCAATGGCTATCCGGAATCTCGGTAACGAGCACCCGCACCTGCTCGGGGCGAACGCCCAGGCTCTCAACCGCCGCGCTAGTCATGCTGGCAATCAGTTGCTTCACCTGCTCCTCGCTGCGCCCCTCTACAATCTGTACGTTGATGATCGGCATCTGTAAACACCGCCTTTCGGATTGATCAGCGGCAGGCAAACGATACGCTGCCCAATATGTCGCTTTGTACCTGAATCGTATCGCCTGGCTCAAACGCAAACGCTTCGGTCAACGCGCCCGACAGCACGATGTCGCCCTTTTTCAATCCTTTTCCCACTTCGCCAAGCTTGTTGACGGCCCATGCGACCGCTTCCGCAGGGTGGCCCAAAACAGCTGCCCCCGCTCCCGTTGCCAGCACAACGCCATTTTTGGACATGACCACGCCGACATTCGCCAAATCAAGCTCGCTTGGCGGCACCAGCTTATTGCCGACGACAAAGCAGGTGGAGGAGCAGTTGTCTGCCACAACATCGACCAGCGTAAATTTGAAATTCAAATAACGGCTGTCAATGATCTCGATTGCAGGCGCGACATATTTCGTCGCCTTCAGCACATCGGCTCCGGTTATGTTGGTTCCCTGCAAATCTTCCCCAATGAAAAAGGCAATCTCCGGCTCCGCCTTCGGATGGATGAAGCGGTCATAGGCGATCGGCTCCCACTCCAGCCCAAGCATACCGTCGGTCAAATAGCCGTAAATCGCTTCATGCACGCCCATCATCTGCTGCTTCGGCTTGCTCGTCAACCCGAGCTTCACACCGATCCGCCGCTCGCCTTCCGCTTCCTTGCGGGCAATCAGCAGGTCTTGAATCTCATATGCTTCCACAATCGTCATCTCCGGATGCTGATCGGTCACCTTGACGACCTCGCGCCGCTCTTTCTCTGCGGAAAGCAAATAATCCGTAATCTGTTGCTTTGCTTCTGCCGTAATCGCCATCGCTTATGCTCCTCTCTCCCGCGCTTTTGCCAATTCGGCTGCCACGTCAACGATCATGTCCTCTTGACCGCCGATCACTTTGCGTTTGCCCAGCTCGATCAAAATGTCGCGCGGATCGAGATTGAACCGTTTGCCCGCACGCTCTGCATGCAGCAGGAAGCTGGAATAAACGCCTGCATAGCCCATGACCAGACTGCCCTTTTTGATCTCCTGCGATTGCGGCAAAATCGGCCCAACGATGTTTTCTGCAAGGTCCATCATTTTGTACAAATCGATGCCGACATTGACACCAAGGCGGTCGAGCACAGCCATCAGTACTTCGGTTTGCGTGTTGCCCGCACCTGCTCCGAGACAACGGACGCTGCCGTCGATCCGGGTTGCACCTTCTTCGATCGCGGCCAATGTGTTGGCCATCGCGACCGACAAATTGTTGTGGGCATGGAAGCCGACCTCGATGTCGAGCGATTGACGCAGCGCACGCACTCGCTCCCGCACCTCATGCGGCAGCAGCGCTCCGGCAGAGTCAGTCACA
>JBLNEJ010000620.1:0-5047 GCA_050262535.1 Clostridia bacterium | reverse complement strand
GTTGCGGAAGGATCGGGCCAAACCGAAACCAAAATCGGGGATGATTACCCAAATGATCATGGATGGGGCTGCCGCCAGGACCAGATTGAAGAAGGGCACCAAGCGCTTTGAAAGGTAGAATTAGCTGGCCAACCGTCTTTGAACGTTGAACGAGAAGAATGGAATAGAACTCTAACAAAAGAAGGGCCATTGTGTTCTTCTTTTTTGTTATGGAAGAAAAAATATGGATCGATTTGAAAGAAAAACGAAAATCGACCGTTATACTAGTTGAACAAACAAATCAGTCACATTCCTATTCATGAAAAACGTGGCTTCACAGGATTGCTGCCACCCATTGTCTGGATGAACTTCGTGGACGAAAGCGGGCCGTTGCGACGGTTGCGAATGAGCATCCAGGAGCATCAATACCGGGATGTGAACTGGGAGGTACCGATCCGGTTTGAATAAACGACATCGTGGATAAAAGTGGCCCCCTCCTGTAGAGAAAGCTTCAGGAGGGGGCCATGCATTAGCCAAAGTGCTTTCCATTGAGGTAGTAGCTGTCTTCCCGATAAACCGCAAAGGCAATCTCCACTTCAGGAATACCGAGGGAGAGCACATGCCGGGTCACCGCCTCGGCAAAGCGATCGCGCACCTGCTGGCCGCGCTCGAACCAGGCGACCTCAATAAACGGATAGGAATTGACGACCTCCCCGCCAAAAATGGAAGTGGTGTGCTGATACTCAATCATGAAGTTATCGGTCCCGCATTCGCACACCTCGGCCAGTTCCGCTATCAATGGCGTACTGATCGTCTTCAGTTGTTCGACAGTGATTCCTCGTACGATAAGCTGTGGCATTCCGTGATTCTCCTTTTTCGCGACAAGTTGTACTCAATTATAGCAGGAGTTTCCCGAACATCGCCATGTCTATGCTTTATGAATCGATGGTCAACAAGATTTTGCCGAATTGTCCGGAGTCGCGCAGCA
This sequence comes from Clostridia bacterium, assembly GCA_050262535.1. Classification (GTDB taxonomy): domain Bacteria; phylum Bacillota; class Bacilli; order Brevibacillales; family Brevibacillaceae; genus Brevibacillus_D. Next base: position 4,080 of record JBLNEJ010000620.1, on the reverse strand, counting down.
ATTGGAAAGCTGCTTTTGCCTCTTCCAAACGAAAGGTGTGGGAGATGACAGGCACAAGCCGGGTGCTCTCGACGAATGCCATCGCTTCGGCAAACTCCGGGTAGGTGTGCATGGCCGAGCCGTACAAGGACAGTTGCTTGGACATCAGCATATCGAGGTCGAAAGCAGGCAGCGTATTCCCCATATAGGCATAGTGAACGAGGCGTGCTTGTTTGCCTGCCGCAGCAATACAGGCAGAGAACGCCTCCCCGGAGCTGGATATCACGACATCCGCCCCTTTGCCTGACGTGAGTGCAAGGACACGTTGGGCGACATCCTCGTCACGGTAATGAATGCCTGCAAACGCCCCCATGCGGAAGGCTTCTGCAAGCTTTTCCGTGCTGCCGGAGGTAACGATGACCCGAGCGCCGATTTGCACAGCAATTTGCAAACAGAAGAGTGCCACACCACCGCCAATGCCCTGAATCAGTACGGTTTCTCCCGGTTTCAAGGCTGCTTGCGTGATCAGGGCGCGCCATGCCGTGCCAAACGCAAGCGGCAATGCTGCAGCTTGGGCAAATGTCAGGTGCGGCGGTTTTTTGACTGCGTTTCGTGCAGGAATTTTGACGTAGTGGGCAAAGGTTCCATTCCAGCTCGTTCCGCCCAACACCCTGCCCGACTCGCACAAAGCATGTTCACCTTTCAGACAGTACTGGCATGAAAGGCAGGAAATTTGCGGGTTGATGATGACCGGATCGCCTGTTTGCCAGCCCAGGACGCCCTCCCCGATTCCTTCCACCTCCCCGGCTCCATCCGAACCATAGATGAAGGATTGAGTATTTCGAGGGTTGGTAATGTGCAGATCTCGATGATTCAGCGCGGCCGCATGAAGCCGGATGACCAGTTCACCAGGGCCTGGCTGTGGCTTTAGCAAATCATGAACGATTTGGGGAGCGACAGATTGAGGATCAAAAACGACAGCTTTCATCATGATCAGTTCCCTTCGGACGATAGGTTGCAAGAGTGATTGTGCTATCATCTTCCGTGATTTGATCTTGGAGAAAAAGGGTAAAGTGAGAGAGAAATTGTTCTACTTTTTCCTACGTGTAAGAAAGTAAAAGCTCTCCCATGTTGCTGTGGAGAGCTTTGCAGTGCGTCCTCCATTCTTAACTATTGAAATTATTATGAACAAAACACTATTTTCATACTGTTTATATAGTTAATCGTCTATAATCAAGGCAAAATGATTATTCGTTGTTGTCACCCGGAGGTGCTAAGTTTTGAAAACACCAATTTCCCGCATGCGCTTGATTGCGCTGGTTGAAGGGCTTTCGTACTTGTTCCTGCTGATCATTGCGATGCCGCTCAAGTATTTTGCCGGCTTGCCGAAAGTCGTTACAGTTGCCGGCATGCTGCATGGGGTGCTGTTCGTGCTGTATTTACTTGCCGTCGCCAACGTCACGTTCGCGAAGCGCTGGTCCATCGGCAAAGTTCTGTTCGCATTGGTCGTCTCGATTATCCCGTTTGGCAATTTTGCCTTAGATAAGCGACTGGTCAAGGAAGCATAGGACAAGTATCAACTGAAGAAACACAGCAAAAAGAGGAGCGACTGTGCTCCTCTTTTGGTTTGAAAGCAGCATTACGAACGCGTGTATTTCTGCGGCAGAAAAATCAAAATGAGCGATTTTACGCCGCTCTTATTGAAATGATGAGCTTTGGTCAACACGCTTCCGCTTTCTTTCCTGATAGCGGTTTTTCAGAGTGCGATACCATGACCAGAGCAATACGCCGAATGGAAGCAATGCCAAACCGATCAAGATCACCGCATCGACAAACACCCATGAGCCAATGGACGATGTGGTCATGATTTCCCATGTAAACAGGACAAAATCGATCACTTGTCTTACATTGTAGGCAAGAAAGAAGAAAACAGCCCAAACAATTCCCCCAACATAAAATAAAGAATACCACCGGATGATGTTTTTTTCGTGCGGGGAGATGGTATTCCATACAGCTTTTTCGGTATCGTTTAGCGACCGATACAGCTTGTGAAGAAATAATTGGGTATTCTCAAGCAGATTGTTGCATTGGAATTTCGTGGTGAAAGCGTAATAGATGTCAGTTCTCATAAAGAACATGAACTGGAAAGCGATCGTCTCCAAAAACGTCAGGTTCAAGATTTTGATAAAAGAAGTGCCAGCCGGAGAAAGGGGAATGACCCCTCGATCCGCAAAAAACAGAAGCCACATCCCGATGCTGAAAAAAACGCCATCCCAGGCCATACCTGCAAAGTACGCCCGGTAACGGTTTTGCGGAGGGATGAGCACGATGTTTGACATGTTTGTCTCCGCTACAGGAAAAAACAACCGGTGACTGAGGCCGATCCGGCTACCAATCCCGAGGGAACGTGCGGACATCAAATGGGCGAGTTCATGGATAAACACAAAAACCCAGCCCATGAGGATGGCAATGATCAAAGACAACGTTAAAGAGCTGGAAATGAAAATATCTGAATATACAGGAAAATACTTGCCGGAACTGATAATCAAGACACCGATCCCGGATAAAATGATCAGCCCATAAACAGTATAGGCGGTTCGATTGAAAAGTAATTTTCCGGTATTTGCAGATATCCATGAAAAATGATCTTTACTGTCTAGCTTTTCATTCACAACCTGATTGTCCAGCAAATGGACAAACTGATATTCATTTATCAAATCGTCGGCAAAGCTCATCACGTCTACCTTTTCGCCGAAACGTTGCTCCATTTCTTCCTCAACTTGTTCAATGGTGTTCCCGCCATCAAGCATTTCAATGATTTCTACAGCGAATGCGGGGAGGATGATAAAGTTGCTGATATCGGGGCGGCCAATCAAAATCTCTTCTTCATTCTCCTTCCTTTGCTGTAAGGGGTGCATCTTGAGAATGCTGTGTGCCGAAAGCTTCATGCACAATCCTCCTTTCCTTATGTCACGAACAGTCTTTTTTCAAACGTCTCAAACAGGTTAAAAAGAGGATGATCGCCGGTGCCTTGTCCACATGTTGGACATTCCGGTTCGGCTGTAATCGGTTCGATCATTTTTTTCTCATATGTGGTCATGTCGAACGTAATGATTTTGCCTTCGGACTCGACAGGACCGAGATTACCAAGTGATCTCAACAAGTCAGATACCATCATGCCGGTGACCATCATCAGATTGGGGGCAATTGTGGCTGTCGGCAGACGGAGATTGGCTTCCAGAACACTCTTGATCACCTGGGGGAACTGTTCCGACTGCCGGGTCCGATTCAACAGCAGACAGTCGCCGCATGCTGTTTTGCCCGGTACAATCGTGTAAAAGACGGCATCCGTCAAATGGATTCCACCGGTTATGTAGGGAATACCGTGTGAGATACAGGCGGTATTGATCCACCGCGGCAAAAGGAAGGGCGGATGATCCGCTGCCAATACTACAAAATCGCTTCCCGCGATGACCGAGTCAGCATCCTCAACAGAGGTGACTTGCATGGGAATCGCCTCTATGTCGATGTCAGAGTTGAATTGGGCAAGAAACTGTTTGGCTACGTCTACTTTCAATCGACCGATATCCTTTTCCGTAAACAAAATTTGCCGGTTCAAATTGCTGAGCTCGACCCTGTCAAAGTCAACAATCCGAATCTGTTTAAAACCCAATCCAGCTAAATTGACGAGGATGCTTGAGCCAAATGCGCCCATACCGATAATTGTGATTTTCGAATCTAGCAATTTCTGTTGTACGGTGCCGGGTGAAGCCTGCAGATCGGTAAACATCGAATAATAGTGGATATTCGCTTGATAGCGCTCTTTTTGTATATCAGTCAAAGACAGTTGCTGCTCTTGTATCGAATTGTAAAGAAAGCCCAACCGATCAAGTTCGGCGATTGCTTCCAGCACTTCCTCCATACGCAAAGCGGGTTAGTCTGCAAGCAGTTCCTGGTGAATGGCAAAAAGGGTGCGACTGCCATCCAGAAGGTTGATCAAGGCTCGGATGGCTCCGTTTTCATCGGACATTTCAACAGCGGTTCCGAATAGCTCGCCAAGACGCAAGATGCCCGGTCTACTCTCGTAGGCGGGGTGGATTC
>JBLNEJ010000619.1:0-6037 GCA_050262535.1 Clostridia bacterium | reverse complement strand
TTCAATTGACACGTTGAATAGTATAGTGCTTCGGATTAAAGCGTTACGCCAAGTTGTACATCATACGTATGGCATATGGAAGTGATAAAGGTAGTTAACAGACCTCCAGTACCTCACAACGAGTATGATTTATCCATGCATGGGCAAGATTCACACTGACATCAAAAAGGAAAGGGTGCATTTACAATGAATTTTCATCAAATCACAGTTGCCGGCAGCGGTGTTCTCGGAAGCCAAATCGCGTACCAGACTGCCTTTAAAGGATTTAATGTAACGGTATACGATATTAACGACGAAGCACTCCAGCGTGCAAAAGCCCGTATGATGGAGCTAAAGCCACGCTATCAAAAAGATTTAGGGGCTACTCAAGAAGAAGTCGACGCTGCCTATCAGCGAATTTCGTTTCACTCTGATTTAGCCAAAGCAGTTGCGCAAGCTGACCTCGTGATTGAAGCGATTCCCGAAGTTGTCCAGATCAAAACCGACTTTTACAAGGAGTTGGGAACAGTCGCTCCCGAGAAGACCATTTTCGCTACGAACTCCTCTACCTTGTTACCGAGCCAGTTTGCGGAAGTGACCGGACGTCCGGAAAAATTTCTGGCCCTGCACTTTGCAAACGAAATCTGGAAAAACAATACGGCAGAAATTATGAAGCACCCAGGAACGGACAATAACGTGTTCGACGAAGTAATTGCCTTCGCCAAAGCCATTGGCATGGTTGCACTGCCCTTGCACAAGGAACAGCCAGGTTATATTTTGAACTCCTTGCTGGTTCCCCTGTTGGAGGCTGCCCAACTCCTTCTGGTCAAAGAAGTAGCCGATCCTGAAACAATCGACAAAACGTGGATGGTTGCGACTGGCGCTCCTTTGGGCCCATTTGCAATCCTGGATGTGGTGGGCATCAATACCGCCTATAATATCGGACTTGCAAAGGCACAGGCTACCGGCAATCCCCAATTTGAAAAGGTCGCCAGCATGTTGAAAACAGAGTACATCGATAAGGGAAAACTTGGTCGAGCGACAGGGGAAGGGTTCTACAAGTACCCGAATCCGAGCTTTGCGGAACCTGGATTTTTGAAAGGGTAATGTTGGGTCAGGAGCGTTTCCGCATGAGTAAGTAGCCAGTTTTGAGTGGAACTATATCTTCCATAGCTTTGCAGAATGGCGGAACGCAACACAAAATCCTCTGTATAAAATTGGATATTCCAATCATACTAATACAGCCTGATTGATTCCAAATGTACAGAGGAGCAGATGACTATGAAAAAGAAATGGTTGCTGGCGATGCTGTTAACCTCGGCGCTCGTTTTTAGCATGACACCGGCAGTAGTTTCCGTGCAAGCAAAGGAAGGCGAAGAGAAGGATTCGGCTTGTCTAAGCCCCAAAATGGTGCAGCTGAAAGGCGATATGCAGAAGGCTTGGATCGACCATACAATATGGACGAGAAGCTATATTGTCAGCGCCATATCGAATCGGCAAGATCAGAAGGACGTGTTGGACCGACTGTTGCAGAACCAGCAGGACATCGGCAATGTGATCAAGCCTTATTATGGGGAAGCCGTCGGTAACAAGCTGGCTGATCTTCTCAGAGAACATATTCTGATCGCAGGGAAAATTGTAGCAGCTGCCAAAGCGGGCAATCAGGCGGATGTGACGAAATTAGAGGCGGATTGGCATAGAAATGCCGACGATATCGCCAAATTTTTAAGCGCAGCAAATCCAAACTGGGAGTTTAAAACACTGCAAGATATGCTTTATACGCACCTTCAATTGATTACGGAAGTTGTCCTTGACTGTCTCAAAGGTGATTGGAAAGCCGATATTGCCGCAACCGACAAAAATGAGATCCATATGATTCATTTTGCGGACATCCTAACAGAAGGCATTGTCAAACAGTTTCCGAGAAAATTTTAAGCGAAGGCGATAGACACGACTAACGATGAAAAAAAGGCACTGCTCATTCGGCAGCGCCTTTTTTTCTTTTACTGGTACTTCTTATCAATTCTAGGTACGTAGAAGGCAACAATGGCTTATTTTACCTCACGCTTTAAAAAAACTTCTGCCTCCCCTGATCTTCCTTCAACAGCTCAACCGCCTCTTTAAACCGTTGGGCATGAATAATCTCCCGCTCCCGCAAAAAGCGCAAGCTGTCCTGCAAATCCACATCATCCGTCATATCTATCAGCCACTGATAGGTAGCCCGAGCTTTTTCCTCGGCAGCGATGTCTTCATACAGATCCGCGATCGGGTCTCCCTTGGCCGCAATGTAGGCTGCGGTCCACGGAACTCCCGCTGCATTTTGATAAAACAACGCCCGATTATGATTGGCGTAATGGGCACCTAGCCCAGCCTCTTCCATTTCCTCTGTGGTTGCGTCCTTCGTTAACTTATAGACCATCGTGGCGATCATCTCAAGGTGGGCAAATTCTTCCGTCCCGATATCGGTCAACAGCCCGATCACTTTATTGGGAATCGTATAACGTTGGTTCAGGTAGCGAAGCGCCGCAGCTAACTCTCCATCTGAGCCCCCATACTGTTCGATCAGAAATTTGGCCATCCTGACATCGCACTTGCTGACTCGCACCGGATACTGCAGCTTTTTTTCATAAATCCACATCGCGCGTTTCTCCTCCTTGTTGTCTCTCTATACTTGCCATGGCCAAGGTTCCTCGGTCCATTGCCAAGGGAACCCCGAATAACTATGACCCAAATTCATCAGCGGGCCATAGCAAGATTCGAACTCCTGTGCGAGCTGCCAGCGCTGCTGTACATTGAAGTTGTATTGCTGAAGGGCTTGTGCATCGTCTCGATGGGTATCCAGGTACAAATTCAATTCACACAGCACGAAGTCAACTGCCTGCAACCTTTCCAACAACTCGTAATAGCGCTGATCGACCTGGTTGTCATTCATCATGATTCATCCTCCATCTGACGACTGTGACCTCTGCCTGGATACGGGCTGAAAAAGGCTGGCCACAACGTCCCGATTTGCAATGCTTCCTGTGTGGAGTATTGCGGAAGATTGGGAGGCTGGAAGCCAATGACCAAATTTGGGGGAATCAAATACGACTTCACCCGTTGAGGTGGACAAGGGTCATACGGGCTGACATAAGGTGCGTAAAATCGTTCCTGTGAATTCAACGCGTTCCCTCCTCTAGGTTTATCTGTTCAACTTACTGTATGTCATGAACCCAGTAGGCGGTGATAGGGCGATTGCCTATTTCAGCGTCATAGCAAAAAGGCTCCCCTAAGCGAGCAGCCTTTTGAGTCCTCATAGAGAGGGTTCATTTGTCATCAGCGGGTATTTCAATAATCGCTCAATCTGGAAGATAAATAACCCTCATCACTGTTGCTTGAATACCCTTCAATCCAAGTTCATTTGACAAAACTGCTCGATGATTTCCCCCTCCGTTCACAACATACTCTCCATTTGGGAACTCAAGCAAACACAATGTTTGAGGGTTTTGATTTGTCCAACCATTTTTCTTTACACTCTCTTTTAGTTCCTTCATCTTATAATCATCCTTGATATCATTGTAGTCTAAATCTAACGCGATAATTTTTCGGGGATCTATCTCCAGCACTCCGCATTCAATGGTTTCGCATCCTTTTGTCGTTGTTTTTTTAAATGATTCTATTACTTCCTCTGAATTTTTCCATTTTTTCATTTCACTCACCCATCCTTGATTACCTTATGGAAATACGAAAACGACATCAAAACCAATTGATCTTGATGTCGTCCCTCGATTGATAATTCACTCACTATTTCATTAGGCCTCTAAACTGGAAGACAGTATTTTAACTGCACTTCGAATACCCGCAGCTCGTGCACGTCTTGCAGCCTTCCGCAGGCATCAGCGTAGCCGAGCCGCAAGACGGGCAAAGATCAGGCGAGTCGAGCGAGGTATACTCGTCGTCGACAAACGAGGAATGGTGCGGATCGTGTTTGCTAGCAGGCGCACTGGTGTAGGAAGAGGCCGCAACCGATTGGTTGGCGTCGTCTCCGTCCAGATGCATTTCCAGCGCCTTGGCGACCGCATCCGGGATCGACTCGACGCGATTTGCCCCGAAGCCTACTGCCCCTGAACCGCCGATGCCCTTCAGATGCTTGATCAGCAGGCGTGCCTTGTTGCCGTCCGGCAATTCGCCGAAACGCAGGAACAGCGTGGAGACGCGACCAAGCGCTTCTGACATCGCAAACACGTCGCTGCCCGCCTTCCCGACATTGACGATCACCTCAAACGGTGCGTGATCCACATCGTTGACGGTGATGTACGCTTTGCCTAATGGCGTTTTCATTTTATACGTAGCGCCACTCAGCTTCATCGGACGCTTGTTGTAATTTTTTGCAACAGAGAGCGTTGATTCGGAATGCTTCGCCGCCTGGGTATGCTCCGCCGGCTTCTCCACTTCCTCTTCTTTCTCATCTTTCTTGTCAACACTCAGCACCTGTACGTCACGGCTACCATCCCGATAAATCGTGACTCCTTTGCAGCCAAGGTCAAACGCCAGGTTGTACAGATTCATCGTGTCTTCCACCGTGAAGTCATGCGGCGCGTTCGCTGTTTTGCTGATCGACGAATCGACCCAGCGCTGAATAGCGGCTTGCACACGTACATGGTCCTCTGCGCTCAAGCTCATGGCGGTTACAAAGTATTCGGGAAGCTCCTCTCCTGGATGCTCCTCGAGCCACTTTTGCGCAATCGGCACATACTGCTTGTCAAAGCCAAGACGGCTCTGACGGAAAAATTCAAACGCATAGAACGGTTCAATACCTGTCGAAGTACCGACCATCGTCCCCGTCGAACCTGTCGGTGCCTGTGTCAGAAGCGTTACGTTGCGAATGCCGTTTTCATACACAGCATTGCGGAGGTCATCATCGAATTGCTTCATGAAGCCGCTCATCAGGAATTTGTCACGATCAAATTTCGGGAAACTGCCCTTTTCAGCAGCAATTTCAGCAGAAGCAAAGTACGCTTCACGTGCAATAAAATGATACAGCTTATCAAGGAACTCCAATGATTCCGGACTGCCGTAGCGAATTTTGAGGGAAATCATCATCTCAGCCAGTCCCATCGAGCCCAATCCGACACGACGCTCGCCTTGCTGATTTTGTTGATTCTCTTCAAAATGATACGGCGTCGCATCGATCACATTATCGAGGAAACGCACCGAGTAGCGGACAGCAGTAGCCAGCTTGTCCCATTCCACTTCGCCATCTTTGACGAACTTGGACAAATTCAGTGCAGACAGATTGCAAACGCCCCATGCCGGCAGGCCCTGTTCACCGCACGGGTTGGTGCAGATGATTGGGTTGAAGTACCAGCTGTTTGACATATCATTGTAATGCTCCAGGAAGACAACACCCGGTTCGGCTGATTTCCAGGCCGACTCGATAATGGTTTGCCACACATCGCGGGCACGCACCGTCTTGTAGGTGATAACCGGCAAACCGAGCTCTTCTTTCCACTTTTTCAGGTTGCCATCCCACAGCTCATCATAATTTGGCACACTGGAGTCAGGGAATACGAGCTCCCATTCCAAATCTTCCTTCACAGCCTTCATGAAGCTGTTGGAAATGCACACGGATAGATTGGCATTGGTGACAAGTCCCATCGTCTGTTTAACAGTAATGAATTCCAGCAGGTCCGGATGCCAGTCGTTAATCATCAGCATCAATGCCCCGCGACGCGATCCGCCCTGCTCAATCAAACCGGTCGTGTAGCTGAACAGACCACCCCAGGAGACGGAACCGGAAGAGGAACCGTTCACTCCGCGTACGAGTGCTCGACGCGGACGCAGGCTGGACAGGTTGATGCCCACACCGCCGCCGCGCGACATGATTTCCGTCATTTGCGAGAGCGTCTCCATGATCCCGCCACGCGAGTCTTTCGGAGATGGAATGACATAGCAGTTGAACAGCGTCAGCTCGTCACTCGCACCAGCACCCGCTGCGATCCGTCCGCCCGGTACCAGTTTCCAGTCATCAAGAAGCTCGCGGAATTTCGCTGTCCACTCCGCCTGCTTCTCGGGAGTA
>JBLNEJ010000618.1:0-6864 GCA_050262535.1 Clostridia bacterium | reverse complement strand
GTGTGCGTCTCGCAGCTCCTTTGGCGTGGAGGGTCGCTTCTTCAACTCCTCGATATGGCCCTTCAGGATGCTTTCCACTTTGCTCTGGAAGCGCCAATCCAGGGCGAGGACGAGATCGTTTCCGGGCTCAGGCGCACGTTTCTGCTCCTTCTCAACCGTCTCCGAGTCTTTGTTCACTCGTACTTCCATCGAGCCGTCTTTTCCCCGTAACGTTCGCTCGTAAAAGCGCTCCAAGCCTGTTTCCCCGACCATATCGGTCATGTTGTAGCCTTGTGCGGCATACTCGGCAAGCTGTTCTTCACGGATCGAACGAATATTCCCGAGAAAGTGCGTTCCAAAGCCACCATCCCCATCGCGCAGAATCTCGCGCATTGGCTCAAGAATCACGCTAACACCGGGTAGTTCGGAACGCCGCTCCTCGATCTGGAACATTTCCTGCTGAGAGATGTTGACCTTGACGCGGCGAGGAATATAGCTGGCGATCCCGTAAGCACGCATCTCCTTGAGGATCGTCATTTTGCGCCATTGGAACTGCCGCTGCTCATTGGTCAAGTGCAGTGCTACATCCAGGTCAAACATGGCGGCATATTTGAGCAAGTCCATGTCGGAACGGTCTTTCAAATCGGCTGATTCCGGCAAAGAACGGAGCGTGGCTTTTACATCCTTTTTCAGAGATTCGCGGTCCTTGTCCTCCATGCTTGAAGGAATGGGAATATTGTATTGAACCGCATATTTCATCAGCTCGACATCGGTTGCTTCCTTGACTTCATTGGGAAGCCCGCCTGTTTTCAAGACTGTTTTCAATTGTGCTTTTACTTTATCGCGCCCGCTGTTGTCCATCGGGGACCGAAACGACAAGCTTAGCTGAAGTGCAGTCTTGATCAACTCAGCATCAGACAATTGATCGACCCGCTCTGCTTTGGGCAGCTTATCGATGTAGGGCTTGAGCTTGGTAATCAGCTGGTCTGTTTCTTCCTTTCCGAAGGAAACAGGAAGCGTCGCTTTGTATTCCAGCACCTTCTTCAGCAACTCTTTGTCCGTTCCCGGTTTCTCATCGTTACCCTTCAATATCTCCGCCAGCTTGTCAGCGACTTGCTCCTCATTGATATCTTGGTTCTGCTCTTTCGCAAACGTCACCGTGTACACAGGCGTATTGGAAACGAGCACCGCGCCATTTGCGTCGAGGATACGCCCGCGTGGAGCAGGGATCGGCAGCTCGCGTGTGCTGTACTTTTCCAAGTCATGCTTGTACTGCTCTCCCTCCACCAGTTGAACATAGGCAAGTCGAAGAATGATCATCGCAAAAAAAAGAAACACGATGAGAAACAGAATGTTCAAGCGTGTTGGGATATGCGACTTATGCTCTTTGGTTTCGCCCATCTCCATCCCCTCCTGGTCTGCTTAGACCCTACTATTACTCGGCTACCTTCTCTCGCCTTGCCCATACTGCCTCACACAATCGCGAAAGCGGCACATACACGAGCATGGCGAACAAAACGTTGAGCACTACGCTTGGAATAATCTGCTGGGTCAATACCCACTGGACATTGATTGCGGTGTCGGAAAACACCCGAAACAAACTGTAGACCAACCATTCGTGACCAAATAAAACGACCGTGATTGTCGTAAAGGTAACAACGACACTACGATGAAACAAAACAACGCCCAAACCGGCAAAATAGCTGGCGACCATCATGGACAACGTGTACACCCCGATCAGGTTGCCAAACAGCACATCATGCAGAAAGCCGATGGCCATCCCGTAAAACAGCCCTTCTCGCCTGCCCAGTATCAAGGAAACCATCAAGGCCCCGACAAGGGCAAAGCGAGGTACGGTCATTAGCGTCAGGTCAAGGTTTTGCGGTGACAGGATCTGTACCACCGTACCTTCGAGCAAAAACAGCACGATCAACGCAGCGGTTAAATAGAATCGAGGCATCATTGACCCCCTCCGGTTGTTGAGGGAGGCGTCACAGGAACTGGCTTGATCAGTTTCCCACTCTCATCCAGCTGTGAGGAGGGCACCAGATCACCTGTCGGCGTTGTCACAAAACTGCGTTCTACCACCATGACTTCATTCAAATTGCCAAAGTCAGCACTTGGCTGGATGTATGCCGTCTGCGTTAACCCGTAATCATCCGGTGTAACGCGAACTACCTTTCCGACGGGAAGCCCCCGTGGAATGACCCCACCCAATCCGGAGGTGAGTACCTGCTGATTCACGTCAATTTTTTGGTTCAGCGGGATTCGTCGCATGATTAACAAACGCTCTCGCGGCTCATATTCCTCGATGACCCCGTTCGCCTGCTGATACGTCGTCGTTCCATTTTCGACCTTTTTGCTCAGAATGACAGCAGAAATATGGTTGCTTCCTTCAACGTTTGTCAAAAGCTCCACAGTTGAAGAGAAATTCGCAACACTTTGTACACGGCCAATCAACCCTTGGCTCGTGATGACTGCCATATCCTTTTTGATCCCATGCTTGATCCCGACATCGATTGTCACCACATTGTTCCAATAATCGCTGCTTCTGGCCACAACTTCGGCAAAGTAAAGATTATATTTCTTCAAGGTTGACTGCTGAAATTTCAAATCTGCCCGCAACCGAGCGTTTTCCGCTTCCAGGTCTGCAAGCTGCGCAGTAACCTGGGTATACTTGTCCAGGCTCGCTTTCAGGACACGGTTTTCTTCATAAACATCGTACGCGCTTTGAACATCCTTCACAAACGTGGAAAAAGCCTGGGCAGGGCCATAAAAAATGCCCTGCACCACGCTGAATGTATCCTTCAGAAACTTTTCGGGCCATGTCAATGCACCGCGTTCTTTCGACGTAAAGCCCATCACCGAAATGAGCAGAACCAGCCCGATCAGTACTACCATCAATCTTTTATTTCCGAAAAACGACATGCCATCCCCCTCTTATCTACCCCGTTTGGAACGGGAGGAGGTAATACCATGCTTGGATTTGAACAGATGCATGTTATCAAGCGCCCGACCGGTACCAATCGCTACGCAATCCAATGCGTTATCGGCAACATGAACGGGCATGCCCGTCTCCTTGCTTAGCAATCTGTCGAGATTTCGCAGCAGCGCACCGCCGCCTGTCAGCACGATTCCGCGATCCATAATGTCTGCTGCCAGTTCCGGCGGACTTTTTTCCAGAGTGATCTTGACTGCTTCTACAATCGATTCCACTGTTTCTGACAGTGCTTCCGCAATTTCCTCGCTTGTGACGCTGATCGTCTTCGGAAGACCCGTCACCAAATCCCGGCCACGAATGTCGACGGATTCCGTCTCTTCCGGTGGAATAGCCGAGCCAATCTCGAGCTTCAACGTTTCCGCCGTACGCTCACCGATCATCAAATTGTAGCGCCGCTTGATGTATTGAATGATCGCCTCATCCATTTCATCGCCTGCAACACGGATCGAACGGCTCGTAACAATCCCGCCAAGCGAGATGATCGCTACTTCCGTTGTTCCTCCGCCGATATCTACCACCATGCTACCGGTTGGCTCCCATACAGGCAAGTCCGCTCCAATGGCAGCCGCAAATGGCTCCTCGATGGTAAATGCCTCTTTTGCCCCCGCTTGCTTTGTTGCATCCTCAACAGCCCGTTTTTCTACTGCGGTAATGCCAGACGGCACGCACACCATGACGCTTGGACGGCGACTGAACATCCCCTGATTTTTTTGGGCCTGATGAATGAAATAACGCATCATCGTCGCGGTCGTTTCAAAATCAGCAATCACCCCGTCCTTCATCGGACGAACGGCAACGATATTGCCAGGGGTGCGGCCAATCATGTTTTTCGCAGCGTTTCCTACCGCTTCAATCGTATTCGTATCGGTACGAATTGCCACTACGGAAGGCTCCCGCACAACAATTCCTTTTCCTTTGATATAAACAAGCGTATTCGCTGTACCCAAATCGATTCCTAAGTCTCGCGTGAAGCTACCAAACATAAAAAAAACTCCTTCCGTATCTTCAAAAGCAAGCAATCTGCCCCGCTTTTTCCAAGGTTTCAATAACCTTCCCTTTCATCATTCAAGCCGAATCAAGAACCGTTCTGCGATTGTTAGCCAAGGTGTGTACGTAGGTCCGGTCAACTGGCCTGTGGACGCGTCCCCTTTTCCGGTGCGGTTTACAAGTATCCTTGTTCCTTCAAGCTGATATACCTGCCGTCCCCAATGATGACATGGTCCAAAAGTGCGATTCCGACCAGTTCGCCTGCACCCATCAACGTTTTGGTCACTGAGATGTCCTCTCGGCTTGGTGTCGGATCACCGCTCGGATGATTGTGCAGGCATATGACGGAAGCACTGCTGCGCTTGATCGCTTCCTTAAACACTTCCCGCGGATGAACGATCGACGCATCGAGACTGCCGACAAAAATCGTCTGCTTTCCAATTACCTGATTCTTCGTATTGAGAAACAGGCAGACAAAATGCTCTTGCGTCAATGCAGACATTTCCGGCATCATAAGGTCGGCTACATCTCGAGGCAAACGGATCACAGGGCGTTTCCCTACTATATTTCCCATTTGCCTGCGTCCTAACTCAAACGCAGCCTGAAGCTCGATCGCTTTTACCGGACCGATTCCTTTGATGGTGACAAGCTCGTCCTGAGTCGCTTGTGTCAGCCCCCGCAAATCTTGAAAGGAAGCGAGCAACCGCTGTGACAACTGATACGCACTCTCACGCTCCGTGCCGGTTCGCAACATAATGGCCAACAGCTCAGCATCCGAGAGAGCCTGTGCTCCCAAACGAAGCAAGCGCTCGCGCGGACGGTCTTCTATAAAGACGTATGTGGAGCCGTTTTTGTTGCACATGTTTGCATTCATTCTGGATCCGCCCCCCTGATTCCTTTTGAATGTGGCGGCTTACACACTGAGAGGACGGATCAAGAAGCAGTTCGTATTGCCGCTATAGAACGTATACTCCGAAACGTTTGAAGAGGTCTGCCGTAGCACCCAGCGGCAATCCGACGACCGTAAAATAATCACCGACAATCCCCTCGACCAGCGTTGCCCCAATCCCTTGAATGGCATAGGAGCCCGCTTTGTCCATCGGTTCACCGGTAGCAATATACGCCTTGATCTCATCCTGGCATAGCGCTCGAATGCGCACCTGTGTCGAACGATGCGTCACTTCACTGCGTCCGGTGGCGGCGTCGACGATCGCAACGCCACTGTACACCGTATGCTCTCTTCCAGCAAGTGCCGAAAGCATCGTATATGCATCCGCCTCATCCTGCGGCTTGCCCAGCACCTTGTTTTCGAGCACAACAATGGTATCGGAGCCTAACACAAGCCCGCGATCTGTTTGATCGGCTACAGCTGTCGCTTTTCGCAGTGACAGTTCCTCAACGATTCCCCATGGGGGGGTACCCGGTTCAAACGATTCATCTACATCACTGGTATGTACCGTGAAGGAAAGTCCCAGTGTTGCAAGCAGTTCACGTCTCCTCGGTGACCCAGAAGCCAAAATGATCGGTTGTTGTGATTGATCTTGCATGCAATTCCCACCTAGTACGTTCCATTTTCTTACCGAATACGCCGCGCAATCCAAAACGCGAGGGCAAGTCCGGCGATGCTTGCCAGGTTAACATTCAGCTGAAGTGAAAGCTTAAATTTCAAAATATCTAGATCGAGAGAAGGAGACCAGGTCACAATCTTGGATACCTTCAAAAAAGGAAGCCATTCCCCCAAAATATCGCCCAAAATGCTTCCTGTAATCATTCCGGCGATCAAAATCAGCACAAACGTAAATGTCTCTCTCCCGTTCATTCTTCCTCTTCCTTCAATGCTCATTCTCGTAACCAAGCTTAAGTGTAGCAAATGACGTGTGGTGAAACAATCCCTCAAACTTCTTGATTTTCACTCTACAAAAAGACAGACCTCCTTGGCAAGAAAGTCTGTCAAATCAAGGCTATGATTGTAACTGATGCGCGAATCGCACATAGCTTTCCACA
Source organism: Clostridia bacterium (assembly GCA_050262535.1). GTDB lineage: Bacteria > Bacillota > Bacilli > Brevibacillales > Brevibacillaceae > Brevibacillus_D. The sequence goes on along the minus strand of JBLNEJ010000618.1, from coordinate 893 downwards.
AATTGGAGCACCCCTTTTTGTACCTGCCAGGCATATGATTCCGCATTCTGGTTCTTCGCCTGTGAATAGGCCGTCACAGCCTGGTTGATCCCGTTCACCATGCTGTTCAGCTCCGCTTTTGCAGATTCCGGCAGCAGCTGCTCCAGCACTTTCTTATGCTCCAGCAACCGCCGATGCAGCTCAGTCACTCTGGCGTCCTCGGCAGCTGGCAATTTGACCGCTTTTCCGTCTCGCATCATCTGTCCGGACCAATCGGCAAGAGCGCGAACCAGCTCGAAGCTGTTCGCCATAAACATTGTACCCAGCTGTGGGTCGGCGGTTGCTTCGACACCGGACAGCTCCTTTTGAATCCCCGGGAATGTAACTTCCTTGACATAGATGTCTGTTCCTGCTCCCTTAAGCGTCGTGGCAAGACCCAGTATTTGATCACGGCTCGTTGCCGCGGCAAGGAACACATATTGTTTTTCTTCTGCTTCATAATACATATGCGGATACCGTTTTTCGCTCAGCGGCTTGACCGCTTCCTCAGCAGCCTTTACGTCGCGAAAAACACCGCCTTGGGCCATAAACATGCGTTGCTCTGGACCGGAAAGGCGAATCGTTCCTTTCCCTGCGATCGGCTCCGCCCCACCTGCAGGCGCTGTACTCACGTTCTCCTTTGCAGGTTGTTCCGTTTTGGGATTGGCTGCATTCAGGGTCTGCACCGTATCATCGAGTACGGCTTGATACGTATGGGAAAGCTGCTCGTTCATAAAAACGGCAAGGACAAGAAAGCCAAAATGAAGCCCGACGAAGATCGCGCCTGCAACGGACAGAAACAGTTTCATCCCTGGCCTTTTCCAAAAGCTGCCCTTCTTTCTGTTGCTGTTGCTCCAAAAAGCTGGCTCACTCGC
>JBLNEJ010000617.1:0-5493 GCA_050262535.1 Clostridia bacterium | reverse complement strand
TGTCATTTCGCACTTTTTCATTCGTCAAAAGAGAAGAAGCGGCTGGGATGCGATTCGTTACTTGCTGCTGCCGGGAATCGGTGCCCTCATTACGGGCTTGTTCTGGGCGAAGCTGGATGGGTATTCGCTGGCGCTCGGATCGGTATGGCTCGGGATTGGTGCCATTTATCTTGCCTATTTGACCAAAATGTTTCGGCAACCACCGCCCAATATGCATCTTGATGACATGGAGAACCATAGCGCGTCTTAACAAGAGATAACGGAAAACAGGAGCTGGATGATGATGACCACCCAATCTTATGCAGATATCATTTTAGCGGGCAATGCCGTATTTACCGGGTTGTCCGACAAACCGGAGCCCGCTGTGATCGCCATCGTCGGCAACCGGATTGCGGCCATTGGCCAAGACGAGGAAATTACCGCAGCCTGGACCGGAGAGCAGACCAAACGGTACGAAATGGGCGATCGTCTGATTGCACCTGGATTAAACGATTTTCACCTTCACATTATGATGGGATGTATCTCGATGGAAAGCGCCTTTTTGTTCCATGCCCGTTCGGAGGCGGAAGCGATCGAGATGACGCGCCTTCATGCCGAGAATTTGCCGGAAGGGGAATGGGCGATCGGATTCGCGTGGGATGCGGCGTATTGGGATTCGCAGGAGCTGCCAACTCGCGCTTCGCTTGATCGGGTGTTCCCGGACCGTCCGGTATTGCTGCTGCATGCCGAAGGTCACTACGCGTGGGTAAACAGCAAAGCATTGGAGCTGGCCAACATTACCTCCGCGACGGAAAACCCGCCATTCGGGATCATTGCCAAGGACGAAAACGGGGAACCGACAGGGATTTTGTACGAGCTGGCGATTGGAAAAGTTGCAGATATCGCCTACGATTTGCCGCGTGATAAGCGTGTGGCCATGCTGAAGCAGTTTATGAATGAAGCAGCTAAATATGGCGTCACCTCTGTTTCAGATCTGTTTGCAACGGAAATGAACCGCAAGCTGGAGGACTTCACCGTGTTTGCCGAAGTGGAGCAGCAGGGGGAATTGACCGTGCGGATTCATCTGTTCCCCGCGCTGAATGGTGATGTAAAGCGAGCCAAGCGGTTGCGGGAGATTTATGCTTCCGACAAGCTGTGTGTAAGTGGGCTGAAGCAGTTCATTGACGGTGTCATAACTGGACGGACAGCATGGCTGATTGGAGATTATGCGGATATGCCGGGGCATTCAAGCGAGCCCGCGTTTTCCGAAGAGGAAATCAAGCGCTGGGTGGAGGAAGCGGACAGGGCCGGCTTCAATGTGCGTTTTCATGCGATTGGGGAGGCCGCCATTCGTCTTGCACTCGACTCGTTTGAAGAGGCTGCGCAAAAAAACGGACCGCGTGATCGCCGTCATGCGGTCGAGCACGTCGAGGTGATTCACCCGAATGACATCGCCCGATTTGGCCAATTGGGCGTGATCGCGTCGATGCAGCCGGATCATATGGCGATGTCGGAACGCGGCGTATACACCGAACGGATCGGTCAAGCGCGCGAACCGTATGTGTTCGCCACCCGCTCCTTGCAGCAGGCGGGAGCACCGCTTGCCTTCAGCAGCGATTTTCCGATTGACGGCTTGAACCCGATGATCCAGCTGCATCGTGCTGTGACCCGTCTGGACAACACCGGGGAGCAGCCCTGGCATCTGGAACAGCGCATCAGCCTTGCTGATGCCTTGAGAGCGTACACGTACGGAGGCGCCTACGGGACCTCGCGCGAGCATGAGCTTGGAACCTTGGAAGTTGGCAAACTCGCCGATATTGCCGTTCTGGATCGCAATCTGTTCGCCATCCCGGAAGCAGAGATTCCCCAGGCACAAGCGGTCCTGACGATTGTAGATGGAAAAGTGGTGTACTCCGCATAAATTTGGGAGCGACCGGTTTAAGCCACACCGAAAGAAGTACAATAATAATGGGTAAAAGAAATCCCTGCAATTGCGAATGCAGGGGTTCTTTTCATTCATCAACGAAAAAAACATCACGCAACAAACGGTCCACTGAAACGTCAAAGAAAGAAAGGGGGGAATCTGATGGATAAACGAACGCTGATCATGCAAGAAGCGGATAAATGGGTATCCGACGGAATCATTACCGCAGAGCAGCGGGACCGTATTTCCGAGCGTTACCCTGTACAGGCGAAAGTAAGTGTATTGCCGATTCTTGCCGCGATCCTGTTTGGACTCGGGGTGCTCGCGTTCATCGCATCCAACTGGGGGGGAATCTCACCGGTTGGCAAGCTCTTGATCATTTTCGTTTCGCTTGTCCTTGCCTATATCGGTGGGGAAAAACTACGCGGTCGAGATTATGTGCGTTTGGGTACGGCGCTAACGTTGATCGGTCTGGCGATTTTTGGCGCAGGCTTTTTTCTGATCGGACAAATGTATCATCTGTCGGCCAATCCGGTAAACGCCTTTTATTTATGGTTTATCGGGACGCTGCCATTTGTCTGGCACTATAAGGAACGGGCACTGTTTGTTGCGCTGCAGCTGATTTTGACCGTTTCGGCCATTTACGGGGAAATCTTTGCGCAACGGGAAGGGCTGACGGTTTTAACGTATTATGTGCTGTACGCAGCGGGTGTGCTGCCGTTGTTGTGGAGGTTTCGCGGAACCGGGTTGGTGACATTCTCGCTTGCCAGCTTTCTGATGTTTGCCCTGATTGATGTCAGCAGATGGGGAGAGGGACTCATTTATCCGTTCATCCTGCTTGTGAGCTTTACCTTGTCACAGCTTCTGCCGAAGAATAGCGAACCGTTTGGGCACGTGCTTCGTGTATTAAGCTACTTCGGGATCTTTTTCTTCAGCACGATCAGTATATTTGGGGATAACTTCCTTTATCTGACGCCAGGAAGAGTGGACACCGTAATTGTAATCGGAATGGCGGTTCTCATTGGGTTCCTGGTCGTTCGGAGCATTCGCAACCATTCGCTAGCCACCGTTGGGGATCTTTTCCCGTATGCGGTGTTTGCCGGCATTTATGCAGCGATTGCCCTTCTGACAGACGGTGCAGCGTACGGGGCGAGTTCGTTCGATTTCAGCGTTCCGATGATTTTGGGGCTTTTCGTTTTTTCGAGCGTCATGATCATGAGCGGCGAGAAGCTGAGACAAGTGTATCGGATCAATCTCGGTGCGTTCTTTTTCGGGGCCTCATGCTTTATCGCCTATATTAATTTTGCCTGGGATTTCATGGACAAATCGATCTTTCTTCTGCTGGGCGGGGCGTTGCTGCTTGCCATCAGCTATGTGCTCGAGCGCAAGCGGCGTCGCTGGGTCAACGAAGCGAGGAGGGATGACCTGTGAGCAAACGGCTTTGGCTCATGATAGCCCTGCAGATTGTGCTGCTGCTGACGATTGTCGGCAAATATCAGTATGTAGCGTATACGGGTCAGCTGATTACGTTAAAAACCGCACCGGTAGACCCGGTCGATCCGTTTTATGGCGACTATGTCACGCTGAACTATGAAATCGCCTTGGTGGACGGGAATCGTGTACCACATGATGTGAAGCTTGTGGATTACGGCAAGCGAGTGTATGTTGTCTTGCAGAAAAAAGCGAACCCGTGGTACGAGGCGGTCGGCGTCTACCGGGAGAAGCCCATGGCTAACGCGGGGCAGGTCGTGTTAGCGGGAACGTTGCAATATGTCGATGAGTACGCGGGCAAACAGATACACATCCGCTATGGTGTGGAGCGGTACTATGTGACGGAAAATACGGGACGGGACATCGAAAACAGGCGGGACGAATTGTCGATGGTGGAAATCAGGGTGGCTGGAAGCGGGGATGCGGTGATCCAGCGGCTTGTATTCAAATAAAGCTGTGCAAAGCGAAACATGCAATGACACGCATAACAAAAGCTGTCCGTAACCATCACTGGTCTGCGGACAGCTTATTTCGTTTGTTCCAGACAACTGGCTTACGTGTGTAGATCTTACAGCGTAATCGACACGTTGTACGTTCGCAGCCAGAAGTCGATGGAAGCCAGGTAGGCATAGAGCTGCGGCGTGCTCATCAGTTGGCCGAACCATGGAATGCCGGATGCTTTGGCATCGAGCGAGGTAAGCTGACGGACATGCTTCACGTCGATTAACGACAACAGAGGGGAAGCAGGGTCATTGAGCACATCAAGCAGCCAGCCTCGCGTCGCTTCCGTGTAGGCGGGGTGATGGGTTTTGGGGTACGGGCTCTTTTTGCGATACAGGACGTCGTCCGGCAAGAGTCCTTCCATCGCCTTGCGTAAAATGCCCTTCTCCCGGCCTTCGTGCGTTTTCATTGCCCAGGGCACGTTCCATACATACTCGACAAGGCGATGATCGCAAAACGGCACCCGCGCCTCCAGACTGGCTGCCATGCTCATCCGGTCTTTGCGATCCAGCAAGGTGTTCATAAACCAGGTGATATTCAGGTAAAACATTTCCCGACGTTTCGCCTCAAGGGGGTCCTCGCCGGCAAGACGCGGCACTTCAGCCAGCGTTTCCTGATAACGGCGGGCAACATAGTCTTCCGGGGCGAGCTGTACGCGAAGCTCCGAGGACAGCCAGGCTGCGCGTTCCCCTGTCAGTCTTGCCCACGGAAACGTATCGGCCCGCAGCATTTCTTCGCGGAAAAACCACGGATAGCCACCAAATACCTCATCGGCGCATTCCCCAGACAGCACGACGGTTACATCCTTTTTGATTTCGCGGCAAAACAGGTATAGCGATGCATCGACATCCGCCATCCCGGGCAAATCACGTGCCAGCACAGCATCTTGCAAGGCAGAGACAAGCTCCGGCGTGTCGAACTGGATCGAATGGTGCTCCGTTCCGACGAAATCACAGACACGCTTGACGAACGGGGCGTCCGCGTTCGGTTGAAAATCACTCGCTTCAAAGTGAACATCGTTGTCCTTGTAATCAATGGAATACGTATGCAGTGTACCGCGCCCCTGATCGCGCAGTGTTCTGGCTGCAACAGCGGTAATGACGCTGGAATCGAGTCCGCCGGAGAGCAAGGTCGCAATCGGTACATCGGATACGAGCTGTCGCTCAATGGAGTCAAGCAAGAGGGCTCGGATCGTCTCGACGGTCGTTGGGAAATCGTCGGTGTGCTCTTTGCTGGCGAGCGACCAGTATTGGTGCTGGCGAACGCCGTCACGGGTTACTTCAAGATACCAGCCTGGCCGAACCTCCCGTACATTGCGAAAAACGCCATGCCCTGGCGTCCGGGCGGGGGAAATGGCAAAAACCTCGAGCAATCCCTCACCATCTACCTCAGCCTTCACCTCGGGATGAGCCAGAAGTGCTTTTAGCTCCGATCCGAACAGGAAGGAGTCGTCTTGAACCGTGTAAAACAACGGCTTGACGCCAAGCCGGTCGCGCGCGACAAACAGTCTTTGCTCCGTTTCACACCAGATGGCAAAGGCAAAGATGCCGTTCAGCTTCTGCAAGCAAGCGGGTCCCCATTCGAGAAAGGCTACCAAC
>JBLNEJ010000616.1:0-12691 GCA_050262535.1 Clostridia bacterium | reverse complement strand
GTCTGCCATGAGCATGTCCACCTTTCCCTGATATGGTATGATGAGCAAAATCAATTCAAGCAAGGTTGTGTCTGAATGCCGTTTACATTTGCACATCCGGCCGCAGTCGTTCCGATTCAGGCGCTGTTACGGCGCTACGTCATCATGACCGGTCTGGTTGTGGGCAGCATGTCACCCGATTTCGAATATTTCATCCACTTTAAACCGGTTTCCGTTTGGGGTCACACCCTCATCGGGTTTTTTGTCTACAATTTTCCACTTGTACTGCTTGTTAGCTGGCTCTTCCATTCCTTCGTAAAAGCGCCGCTGATTGCACATCTGCCTGCGCCGCTTGACCGCTGGTATGCACCACTCGCCAGTCAGGCATGGCGGATTGGTTCGTTAAGGGCGTTCGGTCTTTTCTTCCTTTCGTCCATCGTCGGCATGCTGACACATGTAGGGTGGGACCATTTCACCCATGTGAATGGATATTACGTGGTCCACTCCGCATTTTTGCGGGAAACGGTCCCGATTTTCCGCTGGAACGTACCGGTGTACAAGCTTGCGCAACACGGGAGCACACTGATCGGCTTTCTTGTCATCGCCGTCTATCTGTACCGACAAAGAGCAGCACGGCCACAAGCAACGCTTTTCTCATCGTCCCGAACGACAACCGGGAAGCTACGGTATTGGGGCAAAATCGTACTGGTCGCCTGCCTGATTTTGCTTGGAAAATGGGTGCTGTTCCCGACAGCCGCTTCTCCATTCGCGCTTCTCGGCGAACTTGTCGTCTCAGCGCTGTCCAGCCTGATCCTCGCCGTCCTGATCATCTCCATCATCTACCACACCAAGGAGCGATACACATGACCAGCAAAATCCGCATCGGCTGCCTGCACGCCCATCATTCGAACATCGCCTACATCGACAAAGCGCTTGCCCTGCTTGAAGCAGAACCACTGCATTTCGTCGATCCCGGTCTGGTGCACCGGATTGCGAGCGACCCCGTCTTCACTGCGGACCACGCCAGCCAAAAAATCCGCGAGCAGCTTGCCTGGATCGCTGGCTGTAACACAGATGCGCTGCTCATTACGTGCACCAATTATATCGCCGCCATGAAGGAAACCGATTCACCGCCGGGCTTGCCGGTTGTAAAAATCGATGAGCCTTTTTTTGCAGAGCTGTGTGCAAATGACACACCCAAGCGTTTGGTGTTTACCAACCCGGCAACCGTCGATGGCACCCTCGCCCGACTGGCCGCGTTCGCCAAGACAGCCAACTGGCAGCCTCACATTGCAACGGAAGTCATTCCCGACTCATTCGAGCTGGTCATGCAAGGCAAGCAACAGGCGTATCGCGATGTTGTCCGTGAGCATCTGATCGACCTGCAGCAAAGGCTCGGCGGGCGGGAACAGATTTGGGCAGCCCAGCTTTCCATGGTTGACGCTGCCCACGAGGCGGTACAAAAAACGGGCCAGAAGATCGGCGATCCCCTGAACCCGTTGGCCCGCAGTCTGGAATGGCTTGTTTCCGAGCTGCAGGCCCGCTTGTAGACTTTTGTGGCGCTAGCCGTTCGTCTGCGGCTGTTCCGCTTTTTTCGGCAAAAGCAGGGACAAGCCGAGTCCGATTGCTGCTATGACCAGCATGAGCATGAACACATTCATCAAACCGCTAGCCAGCGCATCTGCTTTGCCGCTGCCCAGAGACAGGTTGAGAACGACTCCGAGCATCGCGACACCCAATGTCTGGCCCATCGTCCTTACGAATTGCAAGGTTCCTGTGGCGATGCCGCGCTGCTGCCACGTGACGCTGCTCTGGACGGCGATGGTCAGCGCGGTAAACGACGAACCGAAGCCAAGCCCCATGACGAACATCGCCGCCGGGATTACCCATTCCGGCGTTTGCGGCGTTACGGTCGCAATCCAGCCAGCTGACAGGACAAGCAGGATCGCACCGACGAGCGCGACAATTCGGTAGCCATGCTTGAGCATGATTCGTCCTCCAGTGGAGGCAGCAATCAACCAGCCGATCGACTGCGGCAGGAGCGCAAAGCCCGCGTACGTGGCGGAATGTCCGTGAATGTCCTGAATCCAGAGCGGCAAATAGGCGCCCGCCCCAATCAGAATGACCCCTTGCGTAAAGCCGACCGCCTGCGAAAAAATGCTCAGCCTGCTCTTGTACATGGACAACGGCAGCATCGGCTCCCGCACACGCCGCTGAACCATGATAAACAGTACGAACAGCACGAGACTGACGGCAAGCAGCACGAACGACATCGAGTTCCATGAAGCCTGCTTTCCTTCCCCTCCCACCAGCATCAGATACAGAAACAGACTGACGCTCAGCGTAAACATCACTGCCCCTACATAATCGACGCTGACCTTTTTGGGAATATTGTGTTCCTGGAAAAACTTTGCCAACAAGATCATCGAAACCGCCCCGATCGGCAGATTGATGAAGAAAATCCAGTGCCACGACACATAATCCACGAAAAAGCCACCGACCAGCGGGCCCACGATGGATGCCATGCCCCACATGCCGCTTACCCAGCCCATGACTTTGGCCCGTTCCTCCTGGTTGAAAATATCACCCAAAATCGTCATCGTAATCGGCTGAACCGCACCTGCTCCCAGCCCCTGAATAGCACGGAAAATCATCAGTTGAAACATCGAACCCGCAAACCCGCACAAGGCTGATCCCAAAAGAAAAATTCCCGCCCCAACCTGAAAAACCCGTTTGCGTCCGAACAGATCGGCCAGCTTTCCATAGATCGGCGTCGTAACGGCTGCTGTCAGCAAATAAATCGAGAAGACCCAGGACAAGTATTGACTCTCGCCGAGATCATGCACGATCTTGGGCATGGCCGTACTTACGACCGTTGTCTCGATCGCCGTCAAAAAGGTAGCGACCAAAAGCGCGATCGTAACATTGCGCCGCTTATCTTGCATCGTCCCACACATCCCCTTTGTTGCCCTTGCACAACCATTTTTGTCTTTCCATCTTTTCGCAACAGGGGAAAAATGTCAACTGTTCCATAAGCAACAAGTGGGCTTTCGTCAAGCCATGGACGTCGCCACGAGGGCATACGTTTACACTTCCACCGACCGTTTCAGTTCATCCGGCAGTTCAATCGATTTACGTGTCTGGCCGTCAATCAGAACGAGAATGACCTCCGCGTCACAAGCAAGCTCCCCTTCCGGATTCAGCACTTCATGCCGCATGGTGAAGCTTTTCGTCCCGGTCTTGACCATCCAGGAGAGCACCTTAATCGAATCATTCATTTTCAGCTCGCGACGGTAGTTGATCGTCAGGCTGACGATGACCGGCAACGTATGGCGGCGCATCATTTCATCCAGCGTAAATCCGATGTCGTCCATCAAGCCGTTGCGTGCCCATTCCATATACTCCAAATATTTCGCATGATGAACATGCCCGATCACATCAACCTCTGTTGAACGAACCGTATGTTCAAATACATTCTTCATTCCACGTCCCACCCTTTTATCGTTGTTTTCTTCAGTATAACGCAACAAACGTTATGAGTGAATGATCATTCATTACAGGAATATGCTATTGCTGCAGCACTTTTACTGAGGACGAACAGCTTGGCACACGGTTTTTCCGTTACCTGAGTGTTCCGAAACTTCCCGATGGATGATTTCAGGCAACTATGTTACATTCATTACAATTACGCCTGATGTGGAGGTGACCGTCGATGCAACAACACAACGGTTTTGAACGTGACGTACCCACAGCCTGCCTTTCCTAACCGGATGGGAATGAACGGGCTGTAGCCTTGATTCCCCCCGGTTGGACTTCTCATGTACGAACAATCCGATCCGGGAGGGTATTGAATTATGATGAACAGAAAACAACACCTGTGGGGCAGTCTCTGCCTGTCACTTGCCGCGGCTATCTGGGGCGGCGTCTACGTCGTCAGCAAGGTGGTGATGGATTACATCCCGCCATTCACGCTGCTGATGATCCGTTTCGCCATTTCGCTGCTGATTTTGGGAGTGATTGTCGCAGCCCGCAAGGAATATGTGAAAAAGCGGGATCTTCCGCTGATGATGCTGGCAGGCTTCATCGGTGTGACGATCTCCATTGCTGCCCAGTTTCTCGGCACCAAGCTGTCGAATGCCCATATGGGAGCGATCATTACGTCAGCCTCACCAGCATTCATTGCCATCTTTGCCGTCTGGTTATTGAAGGAGCGAATCAACCCTTATCAGATCGTGGGCATCGCGCTGGCGACGCTAGGCGTGCTCATTGTGGTGGGGATGCCCGATCCCGCAAGCGACAGCAGCTCCTATCTGGGCAATCTGATCCTGCTTCTTGCAGCGGTCAGCTGGGGTCTGTACACCGTGGTGTGCAAACGGGCAACATTGACATACTCGTCGTTAACTGTTACCGCCTATGTCTCCTTGTTCGGACTGCTGTTCAGCACCCCACTGATGGTGTGGGAGATGTCTGCCACACAGATTTCCTGGACTTTCGGGTGGCAGGTTTGGGCTGGCGTACTCTACATCGGAGTGATTTCCACGACAGTTGCCTTTTATTTGTGGAACAAAGGGTTTGAGCTCGTTGAAGCAGGAAGCGGGGCCGTTTTCTTTTTCTTCCAGCCTGTCGTGGGCGCACTGCTCGGCTGGTTGTTGTTGGGCGAGCACCTGAGCATCGGGTTCTTCATCGGCGCCGTCTGCATTCTATTGGGCGTCGGATTGTCCAACAGAACGACACAAACATAAGCCACGACTTATCCCTCTTCGTGGTATAATCAGCCAAGATTAACATAGAGGGGATTCATCACGTGAACAAGCAACCTTATCAGCATCACGTCGAAATACATGGAAAACAGCATGAAGAATGGCTCATCCTGGTACATGGAGCAGGCGGTTCAGGCAAAAGCTGGTACAAACAAATTCCCGCCTTTGCCGAGCATTTTCGCGTGCTATCCTACGATCTGCGCGGTCACGGGCAAAGCGCCGGTTTAAACCAGCATGATGAGCCAGCCTACTCGTTTCCCCTGATCGTGCAGGACCTTTTGTCGATCATGGAAAAATACCAGATCAAAAGCGCCCACTTTTGCGGATGCTCGCTCGGCACAGTCATCTTGCAGGAGCTGGTACTGACGGCTCCGGATCGGGTCAAATCGATGGTTCTGGCTGGTGCGGTCACCAAATTTTACGGCTGGTCGCTGCTGCTTTATTTGATCACCAAGCATGTGCTGATCCATGTCATCAAAAAGGATATTTTGTACCCGCTGATGGCGACGATCTTCATGCCGTTTCGTCTGGCCAAAACGGCGCGTCGTCTGTTTATCCGCGAATCGAAAAAGCTGAAGCCCGAGGTGTTTTACAAATGGTGGGATCTTACGTCCACCTTCACCGTTTACAAGCGGTTGGACGAATGCCCGGTTCCCGCGCTGATCGTCATGGGCGAGTACGATTACACCTTTTTGTCAGGAAGCTTTCTGTTGCAAAAGAAGTTTCTTCATGCGGAACACGTCATTTTGCCCAAAGCCGGGCATGTCTGCAACATTGACCAGCCGCAAGCTTTTAATGAACTGGCGCTCGCATTTTTGCAAAAGCAGCGCAGACAAAAGACCCTGGCGACTTGATTTACTCAAGTCTCAGGGCCTTTGTTTTTGGTCTGGTTGGGATACGCTTTTTTTCCGCTGCTTCCCGACGCGCTTCGCCAACCGACTCCCACAAATAAAGCGAAACATAGCTTCGGTAGGGAGCCCAGCTTTCCCCGATCCGCCGGATTTCCTGTTCATTCGGCTTGTCGGTGCCGTACACAAGCTGAATGCCATTTCGAATTCCGATGTCTGCAGCCGGCAGAAGGTCGGGACGCCCCATGCCGAACATGAGCAAGCATTCCACAGTCCAGCGTCCGATCCCGCGAAGCTGGCTCAAATACTCGATGATTTCCTCATCCGGCATGTCCTGCAACCGTTGCAGATCAACCGTACCGGACACAAGCGCACGGGCAAAATCGATGATGTATTCGGCTTTGCGCTGGCTGTACTTCAGCGGACGGAGGTCATCCGCTCCCAGGCGGGCGATCGCTTCCGCCGTCGGAAATACAAGGAATGTCGTGCCATCGTCGGACTCGATGGTGTCCCCTGCAAGCTCAATCAGGCGATGCGTCAAGGACGCGGCAAAGGCCAGATTGACCTGCTGTCCGATAATCGTCTTCACCATCGACTGAAACAGGTCGGGATCGAGCATATACCGCAAGCCGCGGAATTGCTCTGTCAACGGACGCAAGGCAGGGTCTAGACGCATCATCTCGTAAATCGGCCCCAAGTCCGTATCGACGCTGAACATATGGCGGGCAATCCCGATCAGCTCAGCCTGTTGAACATCTGGTAGCTCCCGATCTGCTTCAATCTCCAGTACTGGGGCTTCCACATCTCCTGTAAATCGAAACGACACCAGCACCGGCTTGTCCCCCAATCGAAAAGCCCGCCGCAGTATCCCGTCCGCCGGAACAACCTGAAGCTGTTGATCTGGATGGAATTCCAACCGTTTCAGCAACCGTTCAAATGAGTAAGGCGCTTTCATTTCCAATTGCGTACGGAACATGTGTTGCCTCCTCAATCCTTTTTATGGAACTATAGCGCGGATGCATCTACCTCGTCAAGTCATCTGTCGTTCAGACAGGAAAAGCAACAAGAAAGGCCGGCTTCCCCAAGGAAAGCCGGCCAGAAGCACGCTTATTTGCTAATCATCCCTTTGAGCACGAATGCCACGTTCGCCGGGCGCTCGGCCAATCGGCGCATGAAATAGCCATACCAGTCGTTGCCATAAGGAACGTACACCCGCATCCGATAGCCTTCACGGGCCAAATCAATCTGGGTTTGGGTCCGAATGCCGTAGAGCATCTGGAATTCGAACTGGGAGCGCGGAATGTTATGCTCCTTCTCCAATTGCTTGACATACGCGATAATGTTATCATCGTGCGATGCTACAGCTGCGTAGTTGCCATTCAGCAAATGCTGCTTGATGATCTTTTTGTAATTCTCATCGACATCCGCCTTGTTCGGGTACGCTACCTGTGGCGACTCTTTATACGCCCCTTTCACCAGACGGAAGTTCGGATGCTTATCCTTGAAGCTCTCGATATCATCGGCCGATTTGTACAAATACGCTTGAATGACCGTCCCGACGTTGTCATAGTCCTGCAAAAGCTCGCGCAGAATCTCCAGCGTAACCTCGTTGTGCGCGTAATCCTCCATGTCGATTCGCACAAAAAGGTTGCCGTTCTTTTTGGCCGAATCGAGAATGCGGCGCATGTTGGACACACACAGGTCACGGCTGATGTCGAGGCCAAGCTGGGTCATTTTGAGCGACAGGTTGCAATCAACACCGGAGCTGTGAATCGCCTCCAACGTTTTGATGCAATAGTCGGCCGACTCGTTCGCCTCTTCCACGCTGAACACGAACTCCCCCAGATGGTCCAATGTGCAGCAGAGGCCTTTCTGATTGAGTTCACGCACGCCTTTGATGGCTTCATTAATTGTTTCACCGGCAACGAAACGACTGGCCCCAAAGCGCAGCCCCCATTTTTTGGCGGAAGCGTTCAACGATTTATTTTTGGAAAGAAAAAGGAAAAAATCCTTCATTAATTGTTCCATTGTGACCAAGTCCTCCTCATGCGTACATACTTGACCAAGTCTTAATGCAGATTTTATGCCAAATCGAATTTTGTCGTTTTCCCTTGCATGAAGCTTCAAGGAACCGACACATTATATACACATATGTACAACGATTGTTCATTATTGTACATTTGTAATACATACTTGTAATGAAGCGATGTCTTTTTCCTTTAGGATGTGATCTTTTGAAGCCGTTATTCTCTTTACATAGTCCAATTTCTGCAATTGCAGCTGATGACAGTATACGTACGGAGGATTTACTGGGTGTGCAAGGGCGTGAACCATCCTCCGAACTGCAGCTTTCCGAAGACGTGCCCTTGTCGCAGGCGCTTCGCCTTATTCAGCGGACCATCAGTGAGAACGGGGATCTTCCTGCGCTGCAACTGCTTTCTCCTGTGACGGGTCAGGTAACCAACACGATTGCACCAGATTTGCTTTTTCAGGCAGTGGCCAACATCGCAAGGCATCAAAGCAAGCTGCTCGAGACGCTTCTTACCACTGTCAGCGAAGCAATTACCATCGTCGATAAACAAAACCGCGTCTTGTTCTGGAACGAAGCAGCGGAAAAAATATACGAAATCTCCCGCCAGGATGTGGTTGGCACCTCGCTTGAAACGCATTTTGCCAGTGAATCGATCCGGCTGATGGATGCGCTGTCACATGGAACGTCTGTACAGCGCGTATACCACGTCCCTCGTCCCGACCGGCATGTGCTGATCAACTCCGCGCCGATTTGTGAAGATGGCGAAATTATCGGGGCAATTTCAATCGAGCAGGATATTACCGAGCTTGTCCGACTAAACGAGGAGCTCGCAGATATGACGGCCCACCTGCATAATCTGAAACAGGAGATGAATCGTTTTCAAGCCTCTGATGACCCGTTTTATGTAATCAAGGGGCATTCTGCGGCGATTCAATCCGCCATTACGGCAGCGCGAAAAGTGGCGCAAACCGATGCAACGGTGTTGATCTATGGCGAAAGCGGCGTTGGGAAGGAACTCTTCGCCCAGGCGATCCACCAGGCGAGCAAGCGCCACGACAAGCCCTTTGTTGCGATCAATTGCGGGGCAATTCCAGCCGCCTTGTTTGAAAGCGAGCTGTTTGGCTATCAGGGAGGCGCATTTACCGGGGCGGAAAAGAAGGGGAAGCCCGGCAAGCTTGAGCTCGCCCATGAAGGCACGCTGTTTCTTGATGAGGTTGGAGAGCTTCCGTTGGAGCTGCAGGTTAAGCTGCTGCGCGCCCTGCAGGAGCGTCAATTTTATCGTGTGGGCGGAACCGACCCGATTCGTGTGAATACGCGGATTATTGCTGCAACCAACCGCCAACTGGAGTCGATGATTGCGGAAGGACGCTTTCGGGAGGATCTGTATTATCGGCTACACGTCTTTTCTTTGGAAATTCCACCGCTACGTGAACGTCGGGAGGATATCCCCGAGCTGGTACAAATCTTTTTGCAGGAATGCTCGGCATCACAAAACCAGCCAGTCCCCCGGATTGTCCCTGAGGTGATGCAAGCGCTTCTATCCGATCACTGGCCAGGGAACATACGCCAGCTGCGCAACGTGATGGAACGGCTGACGATTTTGCAGGAGAACGGAGTAATCGTGCCGGAGCATCTGCCAACAAGCATCCGTCGCCAGGCAGAGGAGCAGGCAGCATCCCCAATTTCGATGCCTTCTCCCTATGTTCAGGCAGGCAAAAAGCACGAGCAACAGGAATCAGAACGAATTCTGGCTGCACTCGACCGAACGTATGGAAACAAGAAGGCAGCTGCCGAGCTGCTCGGCATTTCGCGCGGCACCCTGTACAACAAAATGCGAAAATACGGAATCGAGTAAAATGCATCGGTCATGAGGGGAGAGAGCAGAGTTGATTCATTTCATTCCAGATGAATACAAAGCCGTCTACGCAGGGGAACACGTGCAGCTGCTGCCGAAAGAATTCGCGCTGTTCGCGTTTCTGTACGAGCACCCGGAGCGGACCTTCTCGCGCGATGAGCTGCTCGAGTATGTTTGGGGCATGGAGGAGCCGAGTGATCGGACGGTTGATGACCACATCTACCGCTTGCGCAAAAAACTGGCTGGATGGGCTCACCTGTTTTCACTGAATACGGTGCGCGGACAAGGGTACAAGCTGACCCTGCTTCAGCGTAAGATCAACACCAACCCGTTGCAGCTGGATGAACAGTTCGCATCCGACGTCAACCGGATGATGACCAAGTATCACGGGCTGGGCATGGGAGCAGCGCTACAGCTCCTTTTCACGCATAAAGAGGTGCTGGGGCTGCCTGGTGATCCGTTTTATGATATCTACGTAAAATTCGTCGGCGGCGATTTCCGTTGGATTGTGGAAACCGACAGCCTGTCTTTTTGGAAAAAGGCCGGCTATCTTCTCTGTTTGCATTTCATCATGCACTTTGACCCGAATGCTACCTTGCGACTTTATGACCAAATCAAGGAGCGACTTGACCTGGTGGCGGATAAATGGATTGCAGATATCAAAATGAATATCATTTTTGCCCATATGGAAGCGGGTCAAATAGATCGGGCTATTACCCAAAGCCGAGAGATGGAACCGGTCATAAACAACCTCCATTCTGACAGCTTTACCTCCATTTTTCTGGTAAAGCAAATGTATCTCCATCTTCTGAATGATGAAATCGACGCTGCAGCCGGGAAGCTCCGGGAATGCGAGACGCTGCTAACCAATAATCCGATCCAACGGGAGCTTGGGGCCATGATGATCGCAAAAGGAATCTTTCTTTACCATCTGGGCAACATCGCGGGGGCGCGCAAGACGCTCGACGAGGCCATGCACATTGTTCGCCAGACCCGTTTCGTTCCTCATCTGATTCATGCCGTACACACCATCCTGTTTTTCTTGCACAAGAAACGAATCATTGTCGATGAAGAATACGAACAAAAATACAGCAAGCTATGGGAACAGCTTTCGGAACAGTATCGATTTGATGAGACCATCAAGCTGATTGAACGACAATTCAAAATGAACCTCTGATATTCCTCTGACATTCCTCCGGTACGATCAATGCAACGAATCGCACCAGGAGGTTTTCTTATGCTGTGGAAAAATCGGCCGTTTGTCAAAATGTTTCTCGCGTATGGTCTATCCGCCTTTGGCGACTGGTTTGATTTTATGGCTGTGTCTATTTTGATGGGATATATTTGGCAGGAGGGTCCATTGATGATCGCTCTTCTGCCGTTGTCATTTGCCGTGCCCGGCATCTTGTTCAGCCAGTTTGCCGGCATTCTTGCGGATCGTTGGAACAAGCGGAATGTGATGATTGCCACCGATGTAATCCGTGGAGCCATAACCGTGTTGATGATTTTTTCACCCAACGCCTGGGTCATGCTCGGGTTGATCGCCCTGCGTTCTACCGCACGCGTGTTTCATTATCCGGCGCAGCAGGCGATGACGCGGCAGGTCGTTGCCGAAGATCAGCTTTTGCAGGCGACCTCCTTGAATGGAACCGTTTTTCAGCTGTCCAAGGTGCTGGGACCGCTGCTTGGCGCAACGCTTGCCTCCTCCTTTTCGCCTGCGCTTTGCATGGGGGTGAACGCGACAAGCTTCTTCATCTCGGCGATGCTGTTGCTGATGATACAGGCGATGCATGGCGAATCCACTTCGGCCGTAGCTCAAACTGCCGGTCGCATCCGTCTGCATCAGGCGTGGCGTGAAGGCTGGGGCTTGCTCCTTTCCCGACGTATTTTGTTTGTCACCGTTTTTTTTGCACTGGTCGCCATGTTTGCGATTCAGCTGATTGACGCGCAGTTTACCGTGCTGATGAGAGATATCGCACCAGACCGCCCGGAGCTGGTCGGTTGGGTGGTCACCGCAGTTGGATTGGGAGGTCTTGTGACCGTTACATGGCTGCAACGGTTGAAGCAGCTTACCGCTTACGGTTGGATTTTTGGGGGCGGGATTACCTTGATCGGCGTCATGTTTGCCTTTTCCGGGTTGTATCAGCCGCACATGCACCCGATCTGGATGCTCCTTGCCGCCTTTATCGGAGGAATCGGAACCGGCTTCACGTTCGTGGGCACAACCTATGTTCTGCAAAAAGAAACGCCCGAATCGGCAGTCGGGCGAGTTAGTGGTATTTATGATTCATTAACAAGCACCATTTTGATCCTCGCTCCGCTAAGCGGGGGCCTGATCATCGAACAATGGGGGGCTGCTTTTTCCTTCTCCTTTGTCGGTGTGCTGATCTGTGTGATCGGATTGATCGGTCTAATCTTTCAACGGTTTCTGTGGGGAAAACGGCAGGAAAAACTTCTCCATTTCGGGCAAAATCCACTTGTCTAGCTGCTCCTGTCCTCCTTGTGCCACCAATCGATTCACCAGCACATCATGCCAGATGTAATCCTCCAGCAAATAGATGTGAACCGGATCGTCAGTGTAGAAGGCATTGCCGTTCCGCTCCGCAGAATGACCGTACAGCAGTTCCTTCCCGTCAATCGACAGCACGAACCATCGCTGCTCGGTCAAGCTGGCCATATAGTGATTCATCCGATGCAGTTCGAGACCAGGCAGCGGATTTGCTACATGAAACAGAATCCCCCGCAGATGGGCGTGCTTGCTCGCAGCCTGAAGCTCGGGAAGCAGTTCATCATACATGGGACTCCACATGGAGAGGAGAACCCGTTCGCGCGCGCGTCGAATCAGGATGCGGCAAAAGGCGAAAATGTTCTCCTCTCCTTTCAATGTGGTGACATAGGCTGCTGATTGAGGCTCCTGATTTTCAATTGCCTTTAACTCTTTCTCCACTTCACCGATCGTGTTCTTCCATCGTTTCTTCAACTGATCGACGAACGCTTCAACTGGCAGCGGCACATAGCTTTTTGTCCCGTCCTCGCCTTCTTCGGTCATGACAAGACCACGCTGGGCCAGTCCGTCGACCACGTCATAAATCCGTGCTCGAGGAATGCCCGATTCCTTGCTGAGCTGATATGCATTGGCGGCACCCCGGGCAACAAGCGACACGTATGCCTTCGCCTCATACTGAGTAAATCCGAACAGCTGCAGCTGCTCCCACAA
>JBLNEJ010000615.1:0-6521 GCA_050262535.1 Clostridia bacterium | reverse complement strand
ATCGTCAGCGTCGCTACCCGCAATTATTGGGATGATGGAGGGAAGCTGTTATCCCAAATCGACAGGCGGGACCCCGAGGATGCATGGTTTTTCAAAACGCTTGGGGCTAAACGGAAGATGTCGATCAATTTTGATTATAATCGGGAACTTGGCGGAACATTCGCCTTCGTGAACGTATTGGCTGGCGACGATGTGAACAAACCGCTTGGCATCGTCGGTGTAGCCATGAAGCTGGATAAGCTGTCGGAGGAATTCGAATCGTACAAGGATGGGCAAGGAGTCAATCTGTGGCTGGTTAACAGCGGTGGCGACATTTACTTATCCGACGATGCCAGGAACAACGGGAAGAACATAAGCGGCATTTTGCCCGCATCGGTTCAGCAGCAAATGGCTGCAACGAAAGGAAACGATCCGTTGATCCTTGAATACGATGTGCCCGGGGAAGGCAAGATGGATTTAATTCGTCAGCCTTTGCATTCGACCGAACTGCAGCTCCTTGTCGAAGTGGAGCGCCGGGTGACGACTGGCTTTCTGCAGTCGATTCGCTGGAATACCATGATTGTCGCATTGATTACGATGCTGACCATCATTTTTGTCTTTTTTTATCTGTCCCGCAAGATTGTCAACCCGTACAGGCGAACGCTTGAACTCAACCAGCTGTTGGAAGCGGAAGTCGAAATTCGCACCAAGGAACTGTCGGAACGCAATCAGGAAATGCTCGACAGTATGAATTATGCACGGCTGATTCAGCAATCCGTACTCCCGAAGTCCGAAGAGATGGAGAACGCACTGCTGGAGCCATTCGTCATCTGGCGGCCGAGAGATGTTGTAGGAGGAGACTTCTACTGGGTGAAGCAACAGGGAGAACGTACACTGGTTGCCGTCGGTGACTGTACCGGTCATGGCGTACCCGGAGCATTCATGACGATGCTGGCGGTGTCATCTTTGAATCGGATCGTTGAGACCGTTGAAGACAAGAGTCCAGCGGGCATTTTGGAAGAGTTGCATCGACTGTTGAAAGAGATGCTGCATCAAGGGGACGAGGACAGTGTGACAGATGACGGCTTGTCGATCAGCCTATGCATGATCGAGCCGTCTGGTGATGTGGTATTTGCCGGGGCTTCCTGCTTGCTTTATCGGTTGGATGGGGAAGGGGTGCAGTCGTGGAAGGGTGAGCGTCACGGTATTGGCTACCGCCGCACGCCGACCAATTACCGATATACGAATCATCTTCTCCCTGCCGGGGATGCGAGGATCTACCTTTTGACAGACGGTTTCGTCGATCAAAACGGTGGAGAGCATGATTATTCTTTTGGGAAAAAAAGGTACGAGGAGCTCCTTCGGTCCATACGTGATCTGACTCCGGCGGAGCAGCGAAAGAAGATGATCGACTCGCTTGAAACCTATATGCACGGTGAACGGCAACGCGACGATATCACAGTGCTGTCGTTTCGCATAGGTGGCGATCGATGAGAACAATCTGCTTGAAGACGGAGGGGTACGAATGAACATTCAAGAGGAGCATCATACCGTCTACCGGCATGAGCTTAGTGTGCTTGCCCGGAGCAGGCTGAAGCTTGGTCGACCGGATTTGACGAACGAAGGCTTGAAGGCGGAGTACGAATCGTTGCTGAACGAATACGCGAAATTGATGAAATGGTCCAAAAAGATATCCGTAATCAGCGACGTACAGGCACAGATGCTGCGTCGGCGCGAGAACGATATCAAGGCTTTGCTTGATCATACCAACCAGGGTTTTTTAACATTTGGTCAAAGTTTGCGTGTCAACCCGCAGTTCAGCAAGGAATGCATTCGGATATTTGGAAGAAGCGTCTCCGGGCTCAATATTGTTGATTTGCTTTTCGGAGCGATCGATGCGGAACGTGGCGGTTTTCGCGACCTGTTCCGGCGGGTATTCAGGGAAAGCATCCCGATGGACGAAGTCGAAGAATTGTTGACGAAATTGCCCAAGAGAACGGTAATCGGTGAACTAAATGTCATCCTTGAGTACCGTCCGATCATCGACGAGATCACAGGGGAGAGGCTCGTTTTGCTCGTCGTTACGGATGTTTCGGAACAGCTGGCCTCGGAGGAGCGTATCAAATACTTGAGCTTTTGCGATGTGCTGACGGCGCTTTACAATCGCAGCTTCCTTGAACCTATGCTTGATTTGCCCCCTTCTGTGGAACAGTTGCCGGTCAGTTTGTTCATCATCGATCTGAATGGATTGAAGCTGGCCAATGATGTGTTCGGACATCGCGAGGGAGACAGGCTGTTGGTTCGCAGCGCGGAATTGCTGCGGACGATATTTGGAGAGGACGCAACGTTGGCTCGCTGGGGGGGAGACGAGTTTGTCGTGATACTTCCTCATACTGACTCGGAGGCTTGCGCCACGTTGTCAGCCCGGCTGAAGGCGGGGTGTGAGCAGTCGGATATCGACCCGGTCAAGGTTTCGATGGCGGTCGGCTTCGCAACGCTGACAAATACGGACGAACCATTGTCAGCGGCCTTTATCACCGCTGAGAAGCAAATGTACAAGAACAAGCTGCTTGAGAACAAAAAGGTTCGCGCTGAGATGATGCAAAGCGTCTCAACGGCACTTATCACAAAAGGTGTCGAGCAGAACGGGCATCAGCAGCGGTTGGGCGATCAGGCGCTGAGCTTCGCGCAAGAGCTCGGATTGCTGCCGAACTCGTATGACATGAGTCTGCTTCAGGCACTCGTCCGTATGCACGACGTAGGATATCTGGCACTACCGTCTGACATTTTGCTCAAGTCCGGTTCATTAAGTGCCGAGGAATGGGAGATCGTCAAGAGCCATAGCGAAATTGGCTTTCGGATGGCTTCCTCTATTGGAGAATGGGGGCTCGCCGAAGCGATCCGCGGCATGCATGAGCGCTGGGACGGCACCGGCTATCCGTACGGGCTTTCGCAGGAAGAAATTCCGTTCCTATCCCGACTGCTTGCAATCGTGGAGGCTTACGACGTCATGACACACGATCAAGTATATAAACGGTCGATATCATCAGAGGAAGCGCTTTGCGAAATCACCGCTCAGGCTGGGCGACAGTTCGATCCGAATTTGGCTGCGGCCTGGGTTGAATTTGTACGAAGCTCGAAATGGTGAGAGCGCGCCGCTTTTAAAATGGAATAACAGAAAAAAACAAGCATCCCACGACACGTTTGATCGTGAAACGGGATGCTTTTTCATTCATGGTTCAGGCGATCGTGGAGAGGAGGAAAAGGGAGAAAACGCTCCGGAACCATTTCAGATCAGTTATCCCGGTCAGGAATGACAAACGACACCGTTGTTCCCTGTCCAGGCGTGCTTGTGATGCGTAACCCTGTCCCGTACATTTGCTTCAACCGCCGATTCGTATTGGACAGTCCAACCCCGCTTTTGCCCTTCATTTTCATTTCCAACAGGGGCTGTACGGTTTCCTGCTTCATCCCTTTCCCATCATCCCGTACTTCAAAAAGCGTACCATGATCCTGACGGGTGATGCGGAGAGTTACCGTACCGCCCTTGAGTTGGCTAAGGACACCGTGTTTCACGGCATTTTCGACCAGCGGCTGGATCGTGAGCGGGGGGAGAAGCAAGTCGATCTCTGGATCGACCTCCCATTTGACGGACAGCCTTTCTGGGAATCGCTCCTTCTCGATATACAAATAAGCGTTGACCAGGTCCAATTCATGTGAGAGCGGTACCCGTTCCCCGGAATTGAGGAAGTGAAAGCTGATCTGTAAATAAGAAGTAAATGCCTCACCAAGCTTGCGCATTTTTTCCGTGTCAATGTCGCCCAGTGCCAGAATTGAGCTTAGCGTGTTGAACAGGAAGTGGGGATGGATTTGTGCCTGCAGATAGGCGGCCTCCATGCGCAATCGTTCATGGATCGATTGTTTTAAAGTCGTTAGCGACCAGATGCGGGATTTCAGTTCCAGCGCATCGACAGGCTTGGTGACGTAGTCGTTGGCTCCCGCGATGAATCCGGTATAGATGTCTGTAGGCTGGCTGCGTGCCGTCAGGAGCAGCACGGGAAGCTCCGAAATGGAGTACCGTTCCCTTACCAAGCGTGTCAGTTCGTATCCGGAAATGTTCGGCATCATGACATCGATAATCAGCAAATCCCATCGCTGTGCAGAGAGCAATTCCAGCGCTTCGTGGGCGGATGTGGCCGATGTGATGTTGTAGGGCTCAGACGAAAGGATGTTGACCAGTACCTTCAGATTGACAGGATTGTCATCAACAGCCAGTATGTTCATGTTCTTGTCCGTAAAGGAAGGCAATGATTCTCGCATGGACAACAGGTTGGGTCCCTCATCGGTGAGGGTTAACCCGGCCGCGACTTCCTTATACTCGTCAGTATGCTGATAAGAAGGGCTGTCCGGGATTGAGGGAGCTGATCCGGTAGCGATCGGGAGCGCAAAGGAGAATACGGACCCTTTCCCTGGCTCGGAATCAACCTTCAGTGTACCGCCATGCAACTCGACGAGCTGCTTGCATATGCTCAAGCCAAGACCGATTCCCGAGTCATGACTGATTCCATAAGTCCCTTGCTCATAGGGCAAAAAGATGCGAGCAAGCGTTTCTTCATCCATCCCGATTCCAGTATCCGATACGTTGATCACAGCCTGTCCGTTTACAAGCATGGCCGATACGGCAATCGTTCCTTTTTCCGTGTATTTCAGCGCGTTATGCAGCAAATTAAACAAGATTTGGACAAGCCTTTTTTCATCCGCCAAAACAGGTGGCATCGATTTGGCAATGTCCAGTTTCAGTTGGACGGGCTTGCCGTCCGTCATAAATCGGAGCATGCTGATGACACCTGCTGCAACCGATTGAATGAGCAAAGGCTCCTTCCGAAGGATGATCAGGTTGTCCTGCAGTCGTACGACGTCCAGCAGATCATTCAAAAGATATGACATACGACGGCTGATCGTGATCAGCAGATCCATATCCTTGCAGCTTTGCTCATCCATTGCTCGTCTCTCTTTGCTCGCGACTGTCTGGGCGATATTCATAATGGCATGCAGCGGCGTTCTCAATTCATGAGATGTATTGGCAAGAAATTGATCCTTCATTTTGTCGGCTTTTCTCAACTGCTCATTCAATCTGGTGTTTTCCTCTGATTTACGGAAGTACCGTTTGAAACCGTAAGCCGAAAACCCGATAATGCTAACGAGCACATCGGTGGGGTAATAGACGCTTACGAACTCGCCGCTAAAACGAACCACGCCCCAACCGACGCTAGACACGATACCGATCGCCGCAAAGAGCAGAAAAACTGACTCGGGCTGATTTCGCACAAACATGCTGCCGATCAGGTAAACAAACCAGACCAAAGGAAACAAATAGAGAGCAGAGTACACGTTGGTACCAACGGAATAGTAAATGTATGGCGTTGGTGCTGCCAGCAAAAACAAAGAGTAGAGGGCCAAGGCGGCAGTGTAAACGCCAAAAAGTCTCGCACCTGAAACCCGATCCGAAATTGTTCGAGCCAGCAACAGCACAAAAAAGGAGAAATACAAATAAGCGAGCAGCTTGACTTTTAACGCCCACGAATAATTCAAGGGCACCCAGAGAAAGAACAGATTGTCATTATCCGCAACGATGGCAATGCCGCCACACAATAACAGCAGAAAAAACAGCAGAAATTCCTTCTGTCTTCGGCTGAACATATACAGCAGGATGGTGTAAAAGGCATGGAGGAGCAAAATGATAAAGGTCACCATCTGAAACCCGACCGAATACAAGCGTTCGGTGTCAATCGCGGCCTGTGAGCCAAAGCGGATGGACTTAACAATACCGCCAATCAACGGCTGATCGTAATTGGCAGCACGCACAAGCAACTCGATTTCCTTTGCGTTGTGAGCGGTATAGGTTCCGGTATAAGAGACGGCCTTTGGCCAGTATGTTTCGGCCCGATCGGAAGGAAGGCCGAATGCGCCTTCCGTCTGTCCGTTAATTTCAAGCTGGGAAGACGCCTGGATCTCCCGAATCCAGAAAGCATAGGGCTCATTTAACGGCTGATCAACCAGAATGCGCAGCCGGTACGTCCCGTAGCCAAACGATGAGGACGCTTGTTCAGATTGGGGAAAGGCGTTGCGCCAGTCGCCAGGGACTTGAACATAATGTGGCTGGCGCGCTTTAGAGCGCACGAAATCTTCATGCGTGAAGAATGCCTCAGGGTAAAATTCCCACTCTCCGTTCAAGGGTATGGTGCGGGAATGCTTGAAGTCCCAACCGCGCAGATCAAGTACCCCTTGCGTCGCATCCGGATGAGCCGGTGTCTCATGAGTCGTGAACCAGAGCCAGCGCAGGCTAAGGAGAACCGTGAGAAACACGATGACGATCGCAACTTTATGAAAGATGGTATAATTTCGTATGTTCATCCATGATTGTGACACGATGTGTCGACCCCTTATGCGATGATGTAGTTGTAAACAGAGTAACCTCTCTACTGTAACATCGTCATTTTTGAACATACTTGATAGATGACTTGCTGATGAAAGTGTTCAAT
>JBLNEJ010000614.1:0-3404 GCA_050262535.1 Clostridia bacterium | reverse complement strand
TTTGGCTTGGAATGTGTTCTTTAGCGTATCCAAAAGCGTGATCGTGACCAGATTATCGCTGATCGAGAGTGTATAATCGCTCGAAGAAACCTCTTGTACATCCGTAAAGTCACCCAAACTCGAGAATTGCAAACGAAAGGGTGCCGATCCCGATACGACAACCGGCTCTGCCATTTCCACTGTAATGGCTGAATTTTCATAGGTTGGTGTCTGCATCGCAGTTGGCGGTGTTTCATCCAGATGCAACGGGATTTGCTCACGGTCAATCGATTGTCCCTGAACTTTCAAATTTGCCACGATCTGAACAACTGAATCCTCCTGCAAGGCATCCTGAGGCTTAATGACGACCACGTTACTATTCTTCACGATAGAGAACTTGTCCATATTCGGGGTTTCGATATCGATTGTTCCCACCGCTTCATTTCCGTTGAAAACGGAGTATGCCAGCAAATTTCCATCATAGGCCAGCCTCATTTGCGTTCCATCTTCTCCGACGACCCTGATCAGTTCGTTCAAATCTTGTTTGCCGTAATTAAACGGCTCCCCGGGATTCGCCAACGTTATGTTATCTTCTTCATTATTTTGGCCCGAATTGATGAAGAGCTTTTTGCCCGTCAGTTCGATGTGGAATGATTTTGTCAATTGGAAGGAGACGGTGGTGCTGTTTCCGGCACGATCGGTAACCTTCAACTGATAGGAGCCCTCCTCCGAAAGTGGGTTTCCGAGTACATATCCCGGCACAGGCACGCCGTCTTTCGTCAAGATCGTTGACTTGATATCATGATCCGGGCTAAACGGAGTCACAATTTGGTCGCGATAGACGCCACCGTCGGTCACGTTTTGAATGACAGGCGGCGTACGATCGATAGGACTCATGGGAAAAACAACAAAGGAAATCGTTGTCGTGTGTCCTGATTGGTCAGTGACACTCAGCTCGTAATTTCCGATGTCCACCAGCATCGTACCGAGGGTAAAACCAGGGACAACCTGTCCATCCCTTTTTAATACCGTTGATGCGATATCGGTACTTGGACTTGTCGGAATGATGCCGGGGTGGTAGTACTGCCCGTTCTCCACCCCTTGCACGATGGGGGCACTTTTATCGATGGCAAAGCGCACGACCGTCTGATTTCCATTCGTATCGAACAACTCCAGCTGGTAGCTGCCTTCTTCCGAAATAGGCTGGCCCAGTTTGTATCCGTTGACAAGAACGCCATCTTTTTTCAGGATGACCTGGGCAAGATCAGTGCTAGGGCTGACAGGAATGACCTCCCCGTTATACAGCTTGCCGTCCTCGATCCCACGAATCACAGGCGGAGTGGTTTCGTCAACAAACCGTACCGAAAACGGTGCAGAAGCAACGTTCGCAAGCGGATCGCCGTTTTTTCCAATAATTTTCCTGGCATTGATTACGATTTGCAGGTCGTCACGGTTGTCCTTCACCTCATGTGTCGCGGCTCGTCCCGAGAACCCGAGCAACAGCTTGTCTTTTGACAGAAGCTTTACCGATGGCTGCAAGCCGTCCGGCAAATGTTCGATGGTGACATCGTTGCTTGTGAGCTTCCGGTCAAAACGTCCCCCTTCCAATGTGACCGTGATCGTCTCCTGAAACGCGCCGTTATCCGTATCTTCTTCCGTCACACTCTGTTTGTCGAGATGCAAGCGCAAACCACTTTCTTTCACAACCATGCGATAAACGGCTTTTTTTCCTCCAACCGATGCAAAGATGGACGTCTCCCCCGGTTTGATGGCTGTCACCAGACCATTTTGATCAACTGTGGCAATTCGTTTGTCCTGTGAACGCCATTTCACCTTTCCTTTGCCAATGCTGACCAGATTCCCGGCGTCATCAAGCGGTTCGGCATAAAGCAAAGCTTGTCCATCACCCATGGCATCCGTAAAGATCACCTCGTCACCTGAAAGGTTCACGATCTGCATCCGTGACACTTTTGACTCTTGGGAAGCCAGCGTGAAGGAGTCTTCATAATCTGCACCGTTGTATTCGAGCCTGATCGTATAGTTGACTTCCTCGGTTCGCGGCTTCTGCGGACTGAATTTGATCCGTACCGTATCGCTCTCTTTCACCCAATCGACAGCCGAAACCGGAAGCTTCACAAGATTCTCCCGACCGTTTTCCCTCACATACAGAGCAAAATCTGCCGGGTTCGGCTCCGCTTCCAGCGGTTGGGGCAATTGCAGAGCAGCGAGACCGTTAGCAGCGTAGAAAGCTGAAACATCTACGGATTCCCCCGCATCTATCTTTACCACGTAACGAGCGGAGATGTCCCCTGCAGAAGCAATGATTTCCGCTTTTCCTTCCCCAACAGCAGTTACGAAACCGTTTTTGTCAACGATTGCCACATCCTCGTTGGAGCTTTCCCATTGCACCTTGCTTCTGAGGACCAATCGTCCTTTCGAATCCTTGGGTACGGCGCGAAGTGTCAACGTCTTGTCTGGGTTGCTTTGGAGTGATAACCGGTTGTCATCTGACAGATTGACCAGCTCCAGTTCGCTGATCTCCTCGCCTTTTGGCGCAAACACGGTTGAAATTTGGGCATGGGAGTCGCTATATCGAATGGTGGCTGCAATGGTTTGCTCTTGTTTCGTGGCAGCTACCGGCTTGAAGAAGAACTGAGCAGTGCCTGTTTCCTGATCCCATCGAAAGGAATCCTTTTTCAACGAGAGCGGCTTGCCGTTTTGTGAAAGCTGAATCGAAAAATCCTCTTCACTCGGCACAGTTGCAGGTATTACTGCCAAAGTGAAGGTAAGAGAGCTGCTGTCGAGCAAAATGTTACGGAACCCGTCCTGGCTGTTTGTCTCCAGTGCATGTGCATGAGAATGAGCGTTTGCCGCCGCTATGGGAAGAGGGGCACCTGCCAAAAAAACCGATGTTGAGAGCAAAGCAGTTAATACGTTACGTTTTGTTTTGTACAAGTTGACCTTTTCCACGATGAATCACTACCCTTTCCAATGTTTGCATTCGATCCAATTAGTGAATCTCAGAGAGGGCTATTATAGCAACCACACCGAAGAACGACACCTATCGAAAGAAAGGGATTTTGTGTTTCCATAAAAAATCTTCTCGTCCGAAACGAAAAAAAGCCCCATCGCACGCGGCGTGGAGCTTCTTTCGCTATTCCGGTTTGTTCCCAACGGACGGATCGGGGACAAATGATTTGTAACCCTCGTATTTGACCTCGCTTACCATGCCTGCGGCCGCGTGATGCAGATCGTGGCAATGGAACATCCAGTCCCCGGGATTATCCGCTTCGAATGCGACAACGTATGTTTCGCCCGGTTTCACATTCAACGTGTCCTTCATGATCGGCGCTCCCGTGAACGGTTTGTCATCCTTCTTCAGCAACTGGAAAAAATGCCCGTGTAGATGCATCGGGTGGTTGGAG
>JBLNEJ010000613.1:0-5241 GCA_050262535.1 Clostridia bacterium | reverse complement strand
AAAAAGTGCTGATGGCAGCAGGTGATACGTTCCGCGCAGCAGCGATCGAACAATTGGAGGTATGGGGCGAGCGCGTCGGCGTGGACGTGATCAAGCATACGCAGGGCGCAGACCCGGCGGCGGTCATCTACGATGCGGTTCATGCCGCCAAGTCGCGAGGTGCCGATGTCTTGCTCTGCGATACGGCTGGCCGTTTGCAAAACAAGGTCAACCTGATGGAGGAGCTGAACAAGGTGTACCGCGTGCTGCAACGTGAAATTCCGAACGCGCCGCATGAAGTGTTGCTTGTGCTTGATGCAACGACGGGGCAAAACGCACTCTCCCAGGCGAAAACGTTCGGCAAGTCTGCAGGGGTAACCGGAATCGTGCTGACCAAGCTCGATGGAACAGCCAAGGGCGGGATCGTCATCGCTATCCGCAACGAGCTGCAAATCCCGGTCAAATACGTCGGTTTGGGTGAGAAAATGGACGACTTGCAGCCGTTTGATGCCGAGCAATTTGTGCATGCCCTGTTTGCGGGTTTGATTAGCAAGGAAGAAGAAGCGGAAGCGTAGGGGAAAGCGGCATGCATCGTGTGCAAGCAGCGGTGATGCCGCATAACATGCAGTCGATCCGTGTTATGGAGAAGAATGGATTCCGCTGTGAAGGGGAGTCCCGCCGCTATTTGAGAATCAACGGAAACTGGGAGGATCACAAGATTTTTGCCCTGACAGCAGAGGATTGGGAAGAGCAAAACAGCGAGAAAGATGTTGTCAACAAAAAAGCTTGACAGTCCGGTTCGAATTGGGTACTATAATAAACGGCACTGTAAAGAAGAAAACTTTACAGAGTCAGCCGAGTACCTCAAGCAAAGGATTGGTTCGATGCTGGAAAAAACCAATCAGGTAAATCTCTTGTTTGACTTTTATGCGATGCTCTTGAAGGGCAAGCAACGTGAGTACCTGGAGCTTTACTACCTGGATGATTTGTCACTCGGCGAAATTGCCGAAATGCACGAGGTCAGCCGTCAAGCCGTCTACGATCATGTCAAGCGGGCCGAAAAACAGCTTTTCGAGTACGAAGAGAAGCTTCAACTGCTGGTACGTCATGAACGGCGGCAGGCAGTGTACAAAGAGATGGCGGTTCTGGTAGAGGAACTTCACGAAAGCGCAGCAAGAGAAAAGCTGAAAACTTTGCTCCACATGCTGTCAGAGATGGAATAGGAGGAGCTCGCATGGCATTTGAAAGCTTGGCCAGCCGTTTGCAGAGCGCATTTGACAAACTGCGCGGCAGAGGGAAGATCGACGAGGCATCGGTGAACGAAGCGATGCGCGAAGTGCGCCTTGCCCTGCTGGAAGCAGACGTGAACTTCAAGGTTGTCAAGGATTTCGTTGCCCGCGTCAAGGAACGGGCAATCGGGCAGGATGTGCTAAAGAGCCTGACGCCCGGCCAGATGGTCATCAAGGTGGTTAACGAAGAGCTAACCGAACTGATGGGTGGAAACGTTGCGAAAATCGCTGTCGCTCCAAAAGCGCCAACCGTCGTCATGATGGTCGGTTTGCAAGGGGCAGGGAAAACGACCACAACCGGAAAACTGGCGAAATACCTTCAAAAACAAAATCGGAAACCCCTGCTGGTTGCCTGTGACATTTATCGTCCGGCGGCAATCAAGCAGTTGCAAGTTTTGGGGGAACAGGTCGGCACCCCCGTGTTCGCACTAGGCGACAAGGTCAGTCCTGTGGAAATTGCGAAGCAGGCGCTTGAGCACGCCAAAGCCAACCATCTCGATTATGTCTTGCTCGATACAGCGGGCCGCCTGCACATCGACGAAGCGTTGATGGATGAATTGAAGCAGGTGCGTGAAGTAGCCAAGCCCGATGAGATTTTGCTCGTCGTCGATGCGATGACCGGTCAGGACGCGGTCAATGTAGCGGAGAGCTTCAACGAACAATTGGAGCTGACTGGTGTCATTTTGACCAAGCTGGACGGTGACACGCGCGGAGGTGCGGCACTATCCGTCAAGGCGGTTACCGGCAAACCGATCAAGTTTGCGGGTATGGGCGAGAAGCTGGATGCACTGGAACCTTTCCATCCCGACCGGATGGCCTCGCGGATTCTCGGCATGGGCGATGTGCTCAGCCTGATTGAGAAAGCGCAGGAAGCGGTCGATGAGGAAAAGGCCCGGGAAATGGAGAAGCAGATGCGTCAAGGGGAATTCACCTTTGACATGTTCCTCGACTCCATGCAGCAGATGCGCAAGCTCGGTCCTCTGGAAGATTTGCTCGGCATGCTGCCCGGCATGAACAAGATGAAGGATCTCAAGGTGGATGAAAAACAATTGGGCCGCACGGAAGCCATCGTCAAATCGATGACAAAGGCGGAACGCTCCAATCCTGACCTTCTGAATGCAGGGCGACGCAAACGGATTGCTGCCGGAAGTGGCACGACTGTTCAAGAAGTGAACCGATTCATCAATCAATTCGAGCAAATGAAGAAGATGATGAAGCAGTTCTCGGGCATGTCCGACAAGATGAGCAAGAAAATGAACAAAATGAGCAAGAAAAAAGGCGGAGGATTGCAACTCCCGTTTGGTGGCAAAGGCAATATGCCGATGATGCCGGACGACAAGAAAAAGGGAGGCTTCAACTTCCCGTTCAACTTCAAGCCGCCATTCAAGTAATCAGGTTGAACTGCTTTCGCGCAATCGTGCGATGGTTCACATATAAGTTTTTCCAACGAGTTTTCGTTGACTAATATAGGAGGTGAAACAAACATGGCAGTTAAAATTCGTCTGAAACGCATGGGTTCCAAGAAAGCTCCTTTCTACCGTGTAGTTGTTGCTGATTCCCGTTCCCCGCGTGATGGTCGCTTCATCGAAGAGATCGGTTACTACAATCCAGTTGCTCAACCAGCTGTTGTGAATATCGATTCCGAGAAGGCTGTTCAATGGATCTTGAACGGCGCGGCTCCGACCGACACTGTGCGCAACCTGCTCTCCAAAGCGGGCGTAATGGCTAAAGTTCATGAAACCAAATACGGTAAGTAAGCTACTCGTACGGGGGGCTTGACATGAAAGAGTTGGTCGAAACGATCGCTAAAGCTCTCGTCGATCATCCTGAAGAAGTACGAGTCAACGCAGTCGACAAAGAGCGTATCCTTGTTCTCGAATTGTCTGTTCATCCTGATGACATGGGCAAGATTATCGGTAAGCAAGGACGCATTGCCAAGGCACTGCGAACCGTTGTGATTGCCGCTGCTGCTCATACAGACAAGCGAATCACGGTTGAAATTGTCTGAGTAAAAGGCTGGGAGCATTCTCCCAGTCTTTTTTACATAAACACTTCACATTCATCACACTAAGCAATTGAAACATAAGGTGGGATGCGTATGATTACGATCCAACGTCAAATTCCGGTTAAACTAATTGTAACGGAGCAATCGCGAGCTGCACTGAGAAGCGACTATGAAAGGCAGATCCATCAGGTGGAAGAGGAACTGCGTCAGTGGGAGTTTTATGCGAAACGACTGCTGCATGAAGCGGAAAAACGACCGGCTGAAGTGCGGAAGCAGGCGATTGAGCGGGTGGAGCGCGAAGAACGCACCCGCCGCGAAAAGCTGGAAATCCTGCATTTCCAACTGGACCAGTCGCAAAACGTGCCATTGGGCAGTGAGCTTCACTACACAACGGTCGAGAGCACCATTGCCGTCCAAGTGGGAGATGCCTGGAATGAAATCATGAATGGTACGGAAATCATTGTTAAGGACGGAATCGTCCATGCCATCCGCCAAGGGGGAAATCACAATGGAACAAACTAAGTATTATACAGTCGGCAAGCTTGTAAATACACAAGGGCTCAAGGGAGAAGTACGGGTCATTTCGACGACAGACTTTCCCGACAAACGCTTTAAAAAAGGCGCGTCACTGCTCCTGTTTCACTCGGCGCTGACGCAACCGATGGAGCTGAAGGTGGCATCCAGACGTCAGCACAAGGAATTTGAGATATTGACATTCGTCGGCATGGACTCGATCGATGATGTGGAGAAACTCAAAGGGGGAGAACTGAAGGTTTCGGAATCAGAACTCATTCCCAATACAGATGACGAATTTTACATTCACCAATTGATTGGCTGCCAGGTGTTTTCCGATCAAGGGGAGGAATTGGGCAAACTGGTGGACGTATTGCAGCCAGGAGCCAACGATGTATGGGTGGTTAAGGGCAAAAAGGGCGAGATTTTGTTGCCATATATCGATGACTGCATCAAAGAAGTGGACATCGCCAACAAGCGGATTGTCTGCCACCTGATGGAAGGCTTGCTGTAGGAGGAACCGATGCGGATTGATATACTGACGCTTTTTCCCGAAATGTTTCAGGGGGTGCTTGGTGCAAGCATCCTCGGCAAAGCAGCGGAAAAAGGAATTGTGTCCTATCATGTGACCAATTTTCGCGAGTACTCCGAAAGCAAGCACGGTACAGTTGACGATACTCCCTACGGGGGCGGTGGTGGCATGGTGCTAAAGCCAGAGCCGCTGTTTCGCGCTGTGGAATCGATCCAAAGCGAGACCAAGCCACGTGTCATTCTGATGTGTCCGCAAGGCAAGCCGTACAACCAGAAGCTCGCGGAGGAGCTGGCTCAGGAAAGCCATCTCGTCTTTCTCTGCGGCCATTACGAAGGCTACGATGAACGAATCCGGGAACATTTGGTCACAGACGAGGTTTCCATCGGCGACTATGTGCTCACGGGCGGCGAACTCGGGGCGATGGTCGTCATTGACAGCGTCGTACGATTGCAGCCCGGCGCTCTGGGCAACCAGACATCGGCGGTGACCGACTCGTTTTCAACCGGATTGCTTGAGTACCCGCACTACACACGACCAGCCGAGTTTCGTGGTATGAAGGTACCCGACATTTTGCTTTCCGGCCATCATGCCAACATTGAGCGCTGGCGCTTGAAAGAGTCGCTTCGCCGGACGCTCCTGCGCAGACCCGAATTGCTGGAACGAATGGAACTGACCAAGGAAATGGAAAAATTGCTGCAAGAAATACGCGATGAAACGATATAAATGGCAAACAAAGCCTTGCCCAATTGATCATGATATGCTATTATACTTCTTGTGGCAATTTTGCCCGCTGACTAAGGCGGTCCGCTACTCGCATCGCAGCAATCGGCTGCGTGAGAAGAACGAGTAAGAACGTCTGATTGGAAGGAGGGAATTCACAATGAAACAAGTGATCCGTGAATTAACACAAGAACAATTGAAAC
>JBLNEJ010000612.1:0-7459 GCA_050262535.1 Clostridia bacterium | reverse complement strand
TCGTGGGGTGCACCCATTCGTCTCCGGCCATCACACTCGGGTCTGTATCGGTACTCCATTGATTGAGCGGTGATTCGGCAGAATTGTAAAAGCTGTCGCCGATGACTACCCCATGCTCATTGACGAACGGCTTTTTCATCTCCATAGAAGATTGCTTGAAATCAGGGGCATCGATTTGATGCGGCATGGTTGAGTCTATTCCCACTTTATTGTCCATTTCCTTTTCTTTCGGTGAATCGCCAGCCATAATGGTCAATCCTCCCCTACATACAGTTCTAGGTAGAGTATGCAACGGTTGGGGGACGTTTATGCGTACTGGAAAGATGTAGGTATAAGGGAAGAAAAAGAAACAAAAACTTGAAATACCATACAGCAAGGATGTGAAAATAGTTGCAAAATTTCGGGCGGGGCAGCTATTTGGGCAGAAGGTGGAGTCGCCTCAAGCAAATGGTTGGCAAACAGCTTGAGCAATCGCCCAGTGAACTGGAACATTATGATATCGATGTGCTGAAGCAAATGCCGCTTTCTGAAAAATTGGCTGAGAATAAAGCATTTCTGGAATCGCTTTTTGATGAATGCTCTGATTTGGTTTTCCGCGAATTTGAGATTGAAGGTACGTCAACCCAGGCGTTGATCCTGTTTATCGATGGCATGGTGAAAACCGAGCTGGTTGACATGAGCCTGCTTCGTTCCTTGTTAATCCAGGAGGGCGGACAGACCGATCTCGGAACGTTGTTGAATCGTTCGATTAATGCCACCCAGATCGGCAAACTCGAAAACTTCGGCAAGCTTGTTCTGCAATTGGTAAACGGCGACACGATTCTGTTGGTGGACGGAAATACGCAAGGCATCAGCGTAGGGTATCGTGGAGCTGAACATCGCAGCGTTTCGGAGCCGGATACAGAAGCTGTCGTCAGAGGGCCGCGTGAAGGGTTTAACGAAAATATACGCACCAATACTTCTTTGCTGCGCCGAAAATTGAAAACCCCCCGCCTCAAAATGAAATCGATCGTGGTCGGGACTGAAACCCATACCAATCTGGTCGTCGCCTATCTCGACGGGATCGTTTCACCCGATCTCGTTACGGAGACTTTGGCACGATTGGAGAAAATTCATATTGACGGTGTACTGGAGACCGGCTACATCGAGGAATTAATCCAGGACGATGCATGGACGCTGTTTCCTCAGATCATGAATACGGAGCGACCCGATACCGTAGCAGCATCTCTGCTGGAAGGAAGGCTGGCCATCCTAGTGGACGGAACGCCGTTTGTCATGGTTGTCCCTGCAACATTCTGGTCCATGATGCAAGCCTCGGAAGACTACTACGAACGCTGGCAAGTGTCCAGCTTGCTGCGGATCTTGCGGATATTCCTGTTGAATGTCGCCCTGTTTACCCCGGCTCTTTACGTTGCGGTTACCACGTTTCACCATGAAATGCTGCCGACGTCCCTTATGCTAAGTATTGCTGCATCCAGGGAAGCGATTCCGTTCCCGGCGATTGTGGAAACGCTTATTATGGAGGTCGCATTCGAGGCTCTGCGGGAAGCCGGCATTCGTTTGCCCAAGAGCATCGGGCAAACCGTCTCCATATTGGGAGCGTTGGTTGTTGGACAGGCTGCGGTGCAGGCAGGCATTGTCAGTGCCCCTGTCGTTATTGTCGTGTCGGTCACCGGGATCGCCACCTTTGTGATCCCGCGATTTAATTTGGCCATCCCCATCCGCATGCTGCGTTTTCCTTTGATGATTCTCTCCTCCATTTTGGGGATTTTTGGGATCATCCTTGGATTCATGTTTATTATCGGTCATCTTTGCAAGCTTCGTTCATTTGGGGTCCCTTATTTATGGCCAGTCGGTCCCATGCAGTTTACCGAAATGAAAGACACGCTGATCCGTCACCCGATCTGGCAAAACATGCACCGCCCTGTGCAATTGGGCGTGGAAAATCAAATTCGGCTTAGTCCCAAGACGCATCAGGTGATCTCCAAGCAAGGGGGGATGAAGGGTGAAAAAGACCAGAGCGACGAATAGGTGTGCACTCCTTGTTTGCTCCCTGTCCATTCTTCTGTCCGGCTGCTGGGATCGACGGGAGATCAACGACGTGGCCTTTGTTTTGGCAACTGCCTTTGAGGTCGGAAAAAACAAGCTGAACCGCCAACCCCGCCGCGTCGCGTTGCCCGCACAGCTGGGGGGAGCCTCTGGGGGAGGAGGGGGGACGAGCGGAAAAGCTCCGTATTATACAGACAGCGCTGAAGGGACATCGATTTCGGAGGATGCGTTGCGGCTGCAATTTCGGATGGCGCGTGTGCTGAACTTTTCCCACAGACGGGTGATCGTGATTGGACACGAGTTAGCCGAGCAGGGAATTCGGTATATTCTTGATCTCATGGCACGTTTCCCGCAAAACCGGATTACGACCTATTTCGTCATGGCAGAAGAAGGAAAAGGGGAAGAGTTGCTGAAGGCCAAGCCGCACCTGGAAAGGTTTCCGGGAGAGGCCATCAGAGAGATCCTTTCCTTAAATCCAGCCGGGAAAGTCAGTCTGAAGGAGCTGTGGGAGAAGCTGAGCAAACCTGGGGTAGACATTGTTTTACCCGTGTTCAAGACGGTCAAAAGTACGGGGAAAGAGTCCACAACTGAGATTTCGCTCAGCGGCATTGCTCTTTTTTCCGGACAAAAGGTAAAGGGGATCATTAAAGGGGACGAGGCACAAGCCCTGCTCTCGATGATTAACAAATTCCAGGCCCATCGGGAGGTTCTTGATCTCAAGAAGAACCAGCGAGTGGTAGTGTTTACCGAAATGGGGAAAAACAAACTGGAGCTGCTCCATAACAAGCCGCCGTTCCGCTACCGGATCACCATTCGTGGAGAAGGGAGCATTGTCGAGAACACGTCCAGTCTGGACTTTGCCAATGAACAGGATGTGAGAAAGGCGGAACAGCTTTGGGAAAAAACCGTGAAAATGAACGTGGAGCATGTTATTGAAAAAATGAAGAAATGGCACAGCGACGTAATTGGTGCAGGCAATTTGGTGTATCAGCATTATCCCCAAACGTGGTCCAGCGTGCAGGACAGATGGTACAAGCATCTTGCCGAGAGTCAATTCGAGGTGAACGTTGAAATGCGCATCATCCGAGTTGGGCAAATCACGAAGAATGTGGAAATTTGGAAGGTGACAGGAAAATGAACACCATTCTTGTATTGCTGATGCTTGGCTGTTCCCAGCTGTACAAACAGCATGACGCCTTCCTTTGGAAAGGCGTCAGCAACGTGCTTTACTATGGGTGTGCCCTGATTTCTGTAGCGATTGCTGTAATGAAGGATTTGCATGTTCCGTTGTTGCTGCCAGCTGGATGGCTGAGCTACGTTCTTGATCGATGGATTGGCCGATGACGAAAAAGCAGGGGGGAGAAGATGAGCAAACAAGTGATTTCAACCAGCCAGTTGACGCTATTCGTAGCATCCTTTCTGGTTTCAGGATTGGGCCTGTCACTGATTAAAACCATGATTGCCAATGCTGGGAATGATACGTGGCTGACCTTTTTCCCCCCCATGCTGTACGGAATGCTGGTTGCCTTGTTTATTATCTGGTTGTCCCGCAATGCAGTGGAACCGACGCTGTTCGAACTGAATAAAACCTTGCTGGGCAATGTAGGAGGGAGCGTGCTGAATCTCCTCCTGTTTGTGTATGTATTGCTGACCATTTCGATGGATTTGCGGGAGCTGAGTGAATTCGTCAAGGCGATTCTACTGTACAGAACCCCGTTGTATGTTATCGTGATCAGCATTCTGATCTTGACGGTCTATCTGGTCCGTTCAGGGATCGAGGTTTTGGGGCGTGTCAATCAGATCTATTTCATCGCGACGTTGATGATTTACGTGCTCATGCCTGTCATGCTGCTAAATGAGATTGATCTGACCAATCTGCGTCCCCCTTTCGGCAACAATGCAGGCAAGCTGTTCAGCAGCTCCTATAACGCCTTGGGACTTTATGGAGAGCTATTGATCGTATTTGCGATAACGTTCTCGTTTACGCCCAAACGCGAGCCGGGAAAAATCAATCCGCTGTTTCGCGGCATTTTATTGGGGACGTTTTTGGCCACATGGCTCATGGTAACCTTATTGGTCAGCATCGGGTCCTCCATGGGAAGCGAAGGGATGTACCCTGACCTGTTTATGGTACAGATGATCCATATTACGGATTTTCTCGATCGTCTCGATATCGTGATGGCTGCCATCTCCATTCCAACCATCATTATGAAGGTCTGTTTGGGCTACTATGCTTTGTGCGAATGCGCCAGTTCGATTGGAAAAGGGGGGACTCAAAGTCGAGCATTTGGTTTTGTGCTGATGCCGCTCGTGTATTTGTTCACAGTGTTTTCGTTTGGCAATGTGATTGACCAGCTTAATTTTGAATCCCACGTTTGGTCACTTTTGACGCTGATCTTCCAGTTGCCGGTGGTTGTTTTGCTCGTGCTGGCGAAATGGATGAAGGGAAGGAGCAGCAACTGCTGATGAATAAAAATGCAGGCTTTCTGATTTGGCTTGTGATCATGTCCGCCATCTTCATCATGGGTATTCTGACAGGGAGAGGAGGAGGCAAGCTTCCGAGCATTCTTGCCGGTCTGTTCGGGCTAAGCTTCGTCTATGTCCTGCTGTATGCGTTCGATTGGCTGCCCAAGCGCAAAGAAAACAGGGGCACGTCAAGCAAACAAAATCTGCAAAATGAAAAAAACCACCTGCATCGTTGATGTCGGCGGCTTTCGTAAAAAAAGGTTTACCGGTTTTCTTTTAAGCGTTCTTGTGGTTCACTATTGATAGAGCCATCGGATCGCACTGCTTCCGATTGGGCTTTGGGGCCGCGGATTTCTGCCGTTTTTCCGAAGTCTTTTGATTTGTTTTGGACCATGGGTTCACACCTCCCTCACACGGGTAGTATGACCAAACACGGCAGCAACCATGAGCTTTTTGTCGAAAGCGAAAGGAGATTCCTTCATGGCAAAAAAACAAACGAACCGCAAGCAGCCGCAGAAGCCGGCAGCAGAAGAACAAGCTCCCTTGCGTCTCAAGGATTTGTTGGGCGAGGCTGCATTAGCCAAGCTGAAGCAAACCGAACGGGACTTGAAGGCAGCGCAGGAGCGTGCCGCTGAGGAAGAAGCGGAGCAGCGCCGCCGCGAAAAAGAAGAGCGGGAAAAGAACAAGAGCTTTGCCGAGCTGCTTACTGAATACGACAAGAAAGCAGGCGGAAAGTTTAGCTGAAAAAAAGATTGCCTCACGGGTAATCTTTTTTTTGTTTGCACATATAGCTTACAGGAAGGGGGAGGAAGGAGGGCGGTGCATGGGAGGATTCCTGTTGCTGGTTAGTCTTCTGTGTATTGCGGTCGGAACCTGGCAGTTAATCGGTCTGATCAAACCGGGCAAAAAAACGCAACCGCCAGGCAGCAAGCCGCTTTGGTTCATCATTGCAGGGATCGGGGTCGGCCTCTTTTTTTTGCTGAAAATTTTTGCCGACCCCATGTAGCGAGGAAGAAAGGCTGCTTATTCGTAGCGAAGCGCCTCGATTGGATCAAGCTTCGCCGCTTTGTTGGCTGGGTAGATCCCGAAGAAAATGCCCATTGCGCTGGAAAAACCAAAAGCAATGGCGACGCTCTCCCAGGAAATCGTCGGCGGCAACCCGGCAAAGTGCGAGATGATCATCGCGCATCCGCTGCCCAACAGCATACCGATTACTCCCCCGATTAAACAAACGATGACCGATTCAATCAAAAACTGCATGAGAATGTTGCGCCGTTTGGCCCCGAGCGCTTTGCGGATACCGATCTCACGGGTTCGCTCGGTGACCGAGACCAGCATGATATTCATGACGCCGATCCCGCCAACCAAAAGCGATATTCCTGCAATGACGCTGAAGATCAACGTCAGCATACCGGTTAACTGATTGAATTGGGCAACCTCCTGCTCCAGGCTGCGCACCATATAGTGATCCTTGTGCTCATGTACGCGATTGAGGTACTTCACGCTTTGGTCCATCGCTTGCTGGAGCGTTTCCTTCGATTTCGCTTTTCCGGTCAGGCTGAATACTTGGCGTGTATTGTTCAGCTCCTGATGCACCGTGATCGGCAAATAGGCGGAGTTGATCTGGGATTGGTCAAAACGGAATTTGGCTTCCTTCACGACACCTACTACCACAAGTGAACTGTTGTTGACGACGACCCGATGGCCGAGCGGGCTTTGATTGCCGAACAAATCCTTGGCCATCTCCGTATCAAGCACGATGACCGTCCGGCTTTCCTTCACATCGTCCTTCGTGTAGAAGCGACCCTTGACCACCTCGATATTTGGATTCAAGGCAAGAAAATCACCGTTTGAGCTGACCAGGTTCCCTTGCACTTCTTTCTTCGGGCCGCGCAGGGAGCCCTGAGAGGAGTAGTACGGGATAATGTGCTCGATGTACGGGCTTGTTTTGGCGAGGAACTCCGCATCCTCAATCGTCAGATCGGTGTCATCCTTCTCTTCGGATGAATTCCAGTTGACGTATACATTGAACGTGTTCGTGCCCAGCTTTTCGATCTCTTTGACAACCGCTTGCTGGCCGCCCTGCCCGAGCGTCGTAACCGCAATGACGGACGTAATCCCGATGATGATTCCGAGCATGGTCAAGCCGGAGCGCAGCTTGTTCGCCCAAATGCCTTCCACGGCAATCCGCAGGCTTTCCCACAAATTCATGATATCACCGCCTCATGATCCTGACGGGCAAATCGCCGGTTCTGCACCAGTTGATCGGACAAGATGCCGCCGTCTCGGAACGTGATGATTCTTTCTGCGTGTTCGGCAATGTCCATTTCATGCGTGACAAGCAGAATGGTTACCCCTTGCTGGTGAAGCTCCTGAAAAATCGCCATGATTTCCAGGCTTGATTTGCTATCCAGGTTCCCGGTTGGTTCATCCGCTAGTAAAATGGACGGGTTGTTCACCAAGGCGCGGGCGATGGCGACCCGTTGCTTTTGACCGCCTGACAGCTGGTTCGGCCGGTTGTTCAACCGTTCTCCCAGCCCGACCTTCGTCAGCGCGTTGGCCGCTCGTTCACGACGTTCCTTCCTGCTCACTCCGGCATAGAGCATTGGCAGTTCCACGTTGCTCAAGGCAGAAGAGCGAGGCAGCAGGTGAAAGGATTGAAAGACGAAGCCGATCTTGCGGTTGCGGACATCAGCCAATTTGTTGTCGTCGAGCTTGGTAATTTCGATGCCATCCAGAATGTATGAGCCGGAAGTAGGCTTGTCCAGGCAGCCGAGCATGTTCATAAACGTCGATTTTCCTGAACCGGAGGGCCCCATGATCGCGACGAATTCCCCCGCCTTGACGGACAGCGTGATCGGTTGAAGTGCAAACAGCTCCAGTCCGCCTGTTTCATATCGTTTGGTCAATTCTTCGACTTGCAGCATGGCCTACCCTCCTTATG
>JBLNEJ010000611.1:0-8485 GCA_050262535.1 Clostridia bacterium | reverse complement strand
ACTGGAGTCGCTTTATTTCTATTCGGGATTCAGCTTCTTCTATACATTGGCACGTCAAGGAAAAATGACGGGGACCGCGACGATGATCAAATATATTCAGCGCGATGAGCTGACGCACGTCGTCCTGTTCCAAAATATGTTCCGCGAGCTTCGTGGCGAGAATCCGGAACTGTTTACCGATGAACTGATCGACGAGCTTCGGGAAATGATGCGAACAGCCGTTACCCATGAAGTAGGCTGGGGGCAATACGTACTCAACAATGAAATTGCCGGGATTACGAACGATATTATCGAGCGCTATATCAAATATTTATCCAATCAGCGCCTAAAAGCACTGGATATTCCGATTCTGTACCCTGAGCAAAGCGAGCACCCGATGAAATGGGTAGACAGCTTCGCCAATCTGAATCAAACGAAGACCGACTTCTTTGAACAAAAAGTAACCAACTACACGAAATCAAGCGGCCTGAATCTGGGTGACTTGTAGGTCGCTCGCTGGAGGCTTCTGACATGGAAAAGAATCAAGTACCTGTGAAAATCAAAAAGCTGCACGCCGACGCCATCGTGCCGGTTTATGCCAAAGCGATGGATGCAGGCTTCGATCTGGTTGCGATCGAAGACGTGCTGATACAACCGGGCGAAACGGCAAAAATCCCGACTGGACTTGCCTTTGCTATACCTGCGGGGTACGAGCTGCAAATCCGTCCGCGTTCCGGTATCAGTGCAAAGACCAAGCTGCGTCTGAGCAATGCGCCAGGCACAATCGACTCTGGGTATCGGGGAGAGGTTTGTGTCCTGGTGGATAATATCCGTCCGATCAGCGGTAAGCTGGGCACGGCTTGCTACAATGTCGGCGAGCAAATCATGGAGATTCCGCATCAAACCGATGCCAATGCGTACCTGATTCGAAAAGGGGACCGAATTGCACAGGGTGTTTTATCCGAAGTGCCACAAGCTGTGTTTGAAGTTGTGGACGAGCTGGATGAAACAGAGCGCGGCTCAGGCGGTTTTGGCAGTAGTGGAACTCGTGCCAACTGACAACGATATCAAAAAGGGAAAACGTTCCTGTCAGCATATGACAAGGAACGTTTTTCTATGTGAGACAAATATCGAGAAATGGGCAGTTTTGCATAGTGAATTGGTATATTTGCACTAGATTTTTCTTTGACAGGACTATAGGAGAATCATAGAATAGGTAGATGAAGGAAAATTCTCCGTTCAACACGGCTTAGAAGTTAGGAGATTTCAGCATGTACGACTTTTTACTCCTCTCAGTCGCGATCGCAATGATTCTGTCTGTATTCTATTATCGCAGCAAAACGGAGAAATCGGCAGTGTTTGCCAAAAATGCGGAAGCATCCATGAAAGATGAGGTCATGAGGAAAATCATTGAGGAA
The DNA here is from genome assembly GCA_050262535.1 of Clostridia bacterium. GTDB lineage: Bacteria > Bacillota > Bacilli > Brevibacillales > Brevibacillaceae > Brevibacillus_D. The sequence continues at coordinate 7,088 of JBLNEJ010000611.1, read as the reverse complement.
AGCCCTTACCTGATTTGTGTGAAAGATTGGGAGGGACGCATTGTGCATGTCAACAGCCGCTATGCAGCCGAACTCAAGCTTGATGCAGAAACGTTGCAGAGCGGGCAATCTCAACAAATCCCGACAGAGGCGTTTCGCCTGACTTCCTTGCAGGAAGACCAAGCGATCATGATCGGCGAAGATGAAAAGGTGGAGTACTCGTTTTCCTGCATCAATCGCGAGGGGCAGCAGCGTTGGATGCAAGTGACCAAGATACCGTTTCGTCATGCCGAAAAGCCCTTGCTGCTCGTGATGGCCATGGACATTACCGAGCGAATGAATCACGAGGAAATGATTGCTCATCAATTACGAACGGACGCATTGACCGGTTTGCCCAATCGCGTCCATTTTTACGAAAAGGTGACGGCTGCCATAGCGGAGGAAGAGAGCAGTTCCCGCACATTTGCTGTCATGGTACTTGACTTGGATCGTTTTAAAGTCATTAATGACATGCTCGGACACGGATTGGGCGACCAGTTGCTTCGCTCTGTTGCTTTGAGGCTTACGGAGCTTCCCGGAAGTGATTTTGAGATCGCCCGTCTTTCCGGTGACAGCTTCGCGGTCCTTTTGCCCAATCGTAATCAAGCTCAGACAGCCGAATGGGCTGAAAGTATCATCCAACAGTTTGTCGGACCGTTTACACTGGCCAAACATGAATTGTACATAACTCCCAGCATGGGAATCAGCATGTATCCGCAAGACGGTACCGATGCTGAAACATTGATCAAGCATGCTGACACCGCCATGTACCTGGCGAAGGAACAAGGAAAAAATACGTATCAATTTTATCAGGCAGATCGATCTGCTGCCGCAAACCGAAAGTTTATGCTGGAAGGCTATTTGCGAAAAGCGTTGAGCAAAAATGAATTTGAACTGTATTACCAACCAAAGATGAACATCAGGACTGGTGAACTGATCGGGATGGAAGCCCTGCTGCGCTGGAACCACCCGGAGCTCGGAATGGTCTCACCGGCAGACTTTATCCCGCTTGCGGAAGAAACCGGATTAATTGTGCTCATCGGTGAATGGGTCATTCAAACCGCTTGCGTGCAGAACAAGCAATGGCAGGATGAAGGGCATGCTCCGTTAAAGGTATCCGTCAACTTATCTGCCCGTCAATTCCAGCATGATCTTGTCCAAAAAGTACGAAAAGCCCTCTCCCATTCCGGGCTTGATCCACAATGGCTTGAATTGGAAATTACAGAAAGTATTTTGATGCAAAACGAGGAGACGATTATTTCCATTCTGGGGGAATTGAAGGAGACAGGCGTTTTGATCTCCATCGATGATTTCGGCACGGGATATTGTTCGCTCTCCTATTTAAAACACTTCCCGCTGGATACCTTAAAAATCGCCCAACCGTTCATTCGGGACCTCTCCAACGGAACGGTAGATGCTGCAATTGCCACAGCACTCATAACTCTCGGTCACAGCCTTGGTTTGAATGTCATAGCCGAAGGTGTTGAGACCCACAGCCAGTTACGAATCCTGCAGGATCAAGAGTGTGATGAAATACAAGGTTATTTACTCAGTCGCCCGCTTCCTTCCCATGAGTTTGCCCACTGGGTTCAAGCGGAAGCCGATAAAGGCTCCGTGCTTGTTGCCCAATGACGAAACGGCGATCGGTCTGGAATGAAATCACACACAACATGTTAGAGGATGAGTGCAGCTTATGAATCAGACGATACAAGTCGTAACGGACGCAGTGTTGGCCCAAACGATTTTTGAACAAACGATTGAGAGCATCATGATCACCGATAAATTTGGTGTCATACGCAGAATCAATCCCGCATTTACGGCAACAACCGGGTATTCTCCGGCCGAGGTAGTCGGCAAAACGCCGCGTGTTTTGAATTCCAAAACGCATGATGCCGCCTTTTTCCAAAACTTTTGGATGCATATTAAAACGACCGGATACTGGCATGGCGAAATTTGGAATCGCAAGAAAAACGGAGAAGTGTATCTGGAAAACTTGCGGGTTGCTCCTTACAAGGAAAACGGACAAATTACCGGCTATATCGCGATTTTTACTGATATTACCGCACACCGGTTGTTTGAGCAAAAAATGGAGCATCAATTGCTTCATGACCCATTAACCGGTTTGGCCAATCGTATCCAGTTTCTTGAGAAAATTTCTGGGGCGGTGGAGCGTGCCAACTCCAACAAATCGATGGCAGCGGTTATTTGCCTGGATTTAAACAATTTCAAAAGCATCAATGAAAGCATGGGTACCGCTTTCGGCGATATTGTTTTGCAGCATATCGGTTTACAGCTTGTATCCCGAGCTGGCACAGATAATTTGGTGGCGCGTCTGGGGGGAGACGAGTTCGCGATATTGTTGCCCGAAATTGAGGATGAAGCGGCTGTTCAGCTGCTGGTTGAAAAGATCATGACGCTCTTCGAACAGACGATTTCAGTCGATGGCCATGAGTTTTTCCTGACCACGAGCGTTGGGATCAGTTTGTATCCGGTGGACGGAAATGATCCTGACGAGCTGATGAAGCATGCCGATTCAGCGATGTATAGGGCGATGGAGCTTGGCGGCAGCAGCTTTGAGTTTTATACGGATGACATGAACAAGGCTGCGCATGCGCAAGTGCAACTGGGAAGCAACCTGTCAAAAGCTTTGGAACGTGGGGAGCTGATTGTCAGCTATCAACCACAGCTTAGTCTTGCAACCAATCGATTTATCGGGATGGAGGCGCTGATCCGCTGGCGACATCCGGAGCAGGGATTGATTTCACCAGCCAGCTTTATTCCGATTGCCGAGGAGACAGGCTTGATCGTCCCGATCGGGGAATGGATCTTGCGCACAGCGTGTCACCAGACGAAAGAATGGCAGGAGAAAGGCTACGGGGAGCTGCGGGTCGCAGTGAACCTGTCAGCGCGTCAGTTCCAGCAGGAGGATCTGGTTGAGATGGTTACGAAGGTCCTGCAGGAAACCTCCCTGGAAGCAAAGTATCTTGAACTGGAGATCACGGAAAGCATTGCGATGAATGATGTCAACCGGGTTATTGACACACTGCACCGGTTAAAAAAGCTGGGGGTACGCCTTGCGATCGACGACTTTGGGACAGGCTATTCATCGCTAAGCTACTTGACTCGATTTCCGATCACCAATCTCAAGATCGATCGCTCCTTCATAAACAATGTGGCTACAGTTGAAGAGGACGCGGCCATTGCCAAAACGATCATCTCCCTGGGCAAGGCACTCAATTTGCAGGTAACGGCTGAAGGGGTAGAGACAAAGGAGCAGCTCGATTTTTTACGTAAGCTCGAATGCAACAAAATTCAAGGCTATTATATCAGCAAGCCGCTTTTTGCCGATGAATTCGAGAATTTGATAGCAACCCAATCACAGACGCGGGAATAGGGCTTTGATGCACATCCCGCTCTTTTTTCTATTCCGTTTTGCGATAGGATGAGGAGGCATGTTACCATGTTAGGAAAAATGAGACCATATGCGAGTGCAACCGAACTTCTCAGGCAGGGAACCGATCATCAAGCAGAAGAGCTGATCCAGCAATGGTTTTCGTTTCACGGGTTTCACAAGACGGATGCAGAGAACCTGCATGCAATCGCTACGCTCACACAACCTGCTTTGGATGAAGCGACTGATTTGTTGTATGGTTATCTGGAGGCAATGCTTGCTTCCGAGGATTCACGGGTGGACCGTATGAAGGTTGCAGAGTATGTCCGGCATTTTGTGGGACAGGAGCGATCAGTTGAATACACTAAACTGACTCGGGCTTTTTTCCTTGACCTGCGACAAAAGAAATGCAATCTGGGCAAGCTGATTGTCGCGTTTAATCAGCTGCATTATTTCTTGTCGGTCTACCTGTTATCTCGCAAGGCGCTGAATCCACACCGTTGTCTGGAGCTGATGACCACATTGCAGCGGGTAACAAATATGGATCAGCAGCTGCTGGTCGATGCTTTCATGGGTCACAATGTAGAGGGAATTGCCAAAGGCTTCTCGACGCTGATGGAGAAAAACTCGGAGATCGTTTACTTGAAAGACTTGCTCAACCATCTTGATGAGCAATCCACGGAAACACACAATATCTCCATTGCAACTGAAGAGATGTCCCAGACGATCAACGAAGTGGCGGGAAATGCGTACAAGGTGGCTGAAAGTACGGAAAAGGCCGTTACACGTGCGGAAAATGGGAAAAAGGTCATCCATTCCGCGTTGCAGGAAATTATTTTGACCAGTAACACGTTCGATCAAATCAAAAACAATTTTGCCCAACTTCAATCGTATATTCATACCATTCATGATGTCGTCCGCATCATCAACCAAATTGCCAGTCAGACCAATTTGCTTGCGCTCAATGCCTCAATCGAAGCAGCTCGTGCGGGTGAGCATGGGCGCGGGTTTGCCGTCGTTGCAGGTGAGGTACGCAAGCTGGCGGAGAGTACGGTGCTGTCACTGGACCAAATCAATGAAAATGTTGCCAATCTGGAGCGTTTCTCACTGGAGGTATCCACATCGATTCATTCAACCGGTGAGGTGATCAAACTCGGTGTGGAGGAAGCGAGTCAGGCGGTACCGCTGCTGGAGGAAATCGTCAAGGATGTCGAGCAGATCAATGAGGCTTCTGCTAACACGGCAGCAATCGCCGAAGAGCAGGCTGCTGCGGTGGATGAAATCTCGCGTCGGATGGAAAACATTGCGCAATTAACCGATGCTGTACGTGAGCTTGGGCGTGAAACGGGCAAAGCGATCAATGAACTGAGTGTGTTTACGGATCAATTCCGCTTGAGTATTTTCTCCAAAGATCAGCAGCTGACAGACCGAGCGTTGCTGCAGCTGGCCAAAACCGATCATATCATGTGGAAATGGAGAATTTACAACATGCTGATGGGGCTTGAAACGGTGCGAGCCGAGGACATTGTGTCGCATCAGCAATGCCGCTTGGGCAAATGGTATTTTGCCGACAGTACGGTATCGCGGCTTCGTCATCTTTCGGGCTATGCCAAGCTTGATCAACCCCACGCAGAGGTGCATCACCAAGCAAAGCTCGCGGCACAGGCCTATTCACAAGGGAATTTGCTGCAGGCAGAACAGCATCTGAAAGAGCTCGAAATCGCCTCCAACCAAGTTCTTCAGGGATTGGAAGAGTTGCTGAAGCAATTGGGAAACCAGTAGGATCGTGATCACAAAAAGAGGTGAACACAATGAAAAGAGCGTTGATCGTAATCGATTACACGTACGATTTTGTCGCTGATGACGGAAAGCTTACATGCGGAAAGCCAGGGCAAGCGATTGAACAGCGAATTACCGCTTTAACCCAGTCATTTGTTGATCAGGGACAATTCGTTGTGATGGCGGTGGACGGACATCAAGAGAATGATGCGGAACACCCGGAAACAAAATTGTTTCCCCCGCACAACCTGTTTGGTACGTCTGGCCGTGAACTGTATGGAAAGCTTGGCCAGTATTATGCAGAGAATCAAGACCGGATGTACTGGATGGACAAAACACGTTACAGTGCATTCGCCGGAACCGACCTTGAACTCAAGCTTCGTGCCAAACACATTGATGAAGTCCATTTGGCAGGGGTATGCACTGACATTTGTGTGCTGCATACAGCGGTCGATGCCTACAACAAAGGGTTTCGCATTGTGGTGCACAAAGATGCGGTACAAAGCTTCAATCCCGCTGGACACGAATGGGCGCTAGGGCATTTTGCCGGTTCACTCGGTGCCGTAGTAGTGGAAGCGGGAAATGAGGGATCACATGTCCGATGATCAGCTGACGTTATTGACCGACAAGTACCAGATCAACATGATGTATGCGCACTGGAAAAACGGGACGCACAACAAGAAACGGGTATTCGAAGCGTATTTTCGTCGCTTGCCTTTCGGTAACGGGTTCGCGGTTTTCGCGGGGCTCGAGCGAATTGTCCACTATTTGAATCAGCTTCATTTCAGTGAAGCGGAGATTGCCTATTTGGCGGAGCAGGAAGAGCGCTATGACCCCGGTTTTTTGCAGGAGCTACGCACGCTTTCGTTTAGCGGGAGCTTGCGGTCCGTTCCGGAGGGGACGATTGTGTTTCCGAACGAACCGTTGATTCAAGTGGAAGCGCGCGTTTTTGAAGCCCAGTTGATTGAAACAGCGCTGCTTACGTTCATGAATTACCAGACGCTCATTGCGACCAAGGCAGCACGAGTCCGAAAAATCGCTTCGCATGATACGCTTCTGGAATTCGGAACACGAAGGGCGCAGGAAGCGGACGCATCGATTTGGGGGGCACGCGCTGCCTATATAGCCGGTTTTGATGCCACCTCCAACATGAAAGCGGGCATGAAGTTCGGGATTCCGACAAAAGGGACTCATGCCCATTCATGGGTGCAAGATCATCAAAGTGAAGAAGAGGCGTTTCGCAAATTCGCCCAGGCTCTGCCCGACCAGGTAACGTTGCTTGTAGATACGTATGACACGTTGAAAAGCGGAATCCCGAACGCGATCAAGGTGGGCCTGGAGCTGAAAAAACAGGGGATCAAGCTCAAAGGCATCCGGATCGACAGCGGGGATTTGGCCTATCTTTCCATCCAGGCCAGAAAGTTGCTCGATGAGGCGGGGCTGCAGGATGTTATCATCATTGCATCGAATGATTTGGATGAGAACCTGATTTTGAATCTGAAGGCGCAGGGAGCGCGAATCGATTCGTGGGGCATCGGGACGAAATTGATTACCGCTGCTGATGATCCATCACTCGGCGGTGTGTACAAGGTCGTTGCCAAGGAAGAAAATGGCGAATACATCCCGACCATCAAAATATCCGGAAATCCGGAAAAAATTACGACGCCAGGGAAAAAGGCGTTGTATCGGATCATTAACAAACTGTCCGGAAAAGCTGAAGGAGACTATTTGGCCATGGTGGATGAGCAGGTCAAGGGGCAAAAACAGTTGAAGCTTTTTGATCCCGTCCATACATACCTGCACAAAATCGTCACGCATTACGAAGCAGTCGAACTGCTTGCGCCGATCTATGAAAACGGAAAACAGGTGTATGAGTTGCCAACGCTTGACGAGATTCGCC
>JBLNEJ010000610.1:0-4929 GCA_050262535.1 Clostridia bacterium | reverse complement strand
GGATACGGTGCTGTGGAGTGGAACATGAAGCGCGCCGTCAACCGGTGAGGTGGAGGCGATCCAGTTTTTTTGCTCGAAGGTGTTCCAGAGCAGCAAGGAGGCAGCCAAAGCGCCAAGAACGGCAGCGAAAGAGCCCCACTGCTTGGCTGTCAAACGAGTGGGGGAAGCAGGGGCAACGAGTGCTCTGCCGATTGCCGCGAACGTGAGAATGGATGAGGCTGCCAACAAGATGTGCAGGGAGAGTCCGAGCCAACCACCCACTAAAGGAATCGGCAGCCAAGCTGCGATCAAGTGTCCGCCGTAAAAGAGCCACATCATGATGGCGGGAACCTGGGCAAGCAGGATCGTCAGCATGCCTAGCAATCCGATCAAGAGCAATGGCTTGCGGAATGCAGGACTAGTCATGGCAAGGAGTGCAGCACCAGCCGTACAGAGCGCCCCGCCTGTGACTGAGCAAATGCCCCAAGTGCCAATCTCCGCTTCTTTCACGTCACCCAGAATATACCACGGAAAAACAGGGATATACAGAAGACCGATCAGCAGGCAGGACAATCCGGTTAGAAGAACGAGCAATGTTGGATTGGCGAACAACTTTTGCAATCGCATAACCCCCTTTTACATAGAATGACGAGCTGATGGGAATTCTTGTTACAAGAAACAACTTTCCTAGCTTAATTAGAATAATTATAAAAAGATATTGACTTCTATCATGAATTTGGTAGAATGATAACAGTTACTAGTTTAAAATAATTATTGATAAGAGTGCTAAAGGAGAGAACACAAAGATGAAAGCGATTGTTTACACCAGCACTACCTGCACCTATTGCAAACAGGTGAAAGCATTTTTGGATTCGCAAAGCATTGCCTATGAAGAGCGTAACATCGATGAGAATCAAGCGTATTTTGATGAATTGAGCCAAATGGGCATGATGTCCGTACCGGTTACAGTGATCGGCAGCAAGCAAGTGCTCGGCTTTAACCCGGCACGGATTCAAAAGCTGGTGGCGGAAGCTCAGGTCGAGGCGTAACCTGACAGTGTTGTTGGGCATCGCCTTGCAAGGAATCGTAAACGAGATCAGCCTCCCTTTTCACAGTGGAAAGGGAGGCTTTTTTGTTACTGGCGTCCGAAAAAAATATCCCGCCTCACACAAGCAGGCGGGAAAACGGATCTGATTATAATAGAGAAGGAGTTGGGGGAAGCTTTGAATTCGGAGCGCGAACGTTACCTTCACTCTACCTGATTTTCGACAACGGCAATAGTATCCGTTCGGTTCCTTTTCTCTGCTACTTTTGGATACATTGTGGACAGCTTTCACAAGGAGGCTTGCCGCAGCCCTGATTTTATCCTTCCCTTATGACATGGCTTGACGGATTCTGGCAAAAGCCGAGGCATACTGCTCAGGTGGTACGACATGCCCGTCGAGCTTTTCAAGTGCATGCATGGCCCAATACGGATCATGCAGCATTCCCCGACCTACGGCAACCAAATCCGCATCTCCGTTCGCAACGGCCGCCTCGGCAACCTCTGGATCATCCAGATTGCCAACCGCAATAACGGGAACGTTCAGTGCCTGCTTCACGGCGCGGGCGAACGGTACTTGATAGCCGGCGTGTTTTCCTGGTTTTCTCGCTCCAATCGGGCCGTCACCTCCGCTTGAGATATGGAAGAGGTCAACACCGGCCGCGGCGTAGCGTCGGGCAATCTCAATGATATGGTCGATCCCGTACCCGCCATCCATATATTCGACAGCGGACAGACGCATGGTCAGCGGCATATGTGCGGGCACGACACTTTTGATCGCCTCGATTACCTCGACACCAAAACGTGCCAGGTCCTGGCCGTATTCGTCGTCTCTTCGGTTGAGGGACGGGGAGTGGAATTGGTGAATCAAATAGCCATGGGCACCATGGATTTCAATCGTATCAAAGCCTGCTGCAACGGCTCGGCGAGCTGCCTCCTTGAAGCTCTCGACCATCTTCACGACCTCGGCGGTTGTGAGTGCCCGCGGCGTTTTATAGTCGGAACTGAAGGCGATGGCCGAAGGGGCGACCGGCTGTTTCGCATCTTCCGCCTTGCGACCGGCGTGGCCGAGCTGGATGCCGATCGCCGCACCGTATTTTTTTACCTCTGCTACGATCCGCGCATAGGCTGGAATTTGCTCGTCCGACCAGAGCCCGAGATCCTTGTTCATAATGCGGCCGTCCGGCTCCACATCGGTCATTTCCACGATAATCAAGCCGGTTCCTCCAATCGCTCGAGACACATAGTGGACAAAGTGCCAGTCGGTTGGCGTGCCATCCTCTGCAAGTACCGACGCCTGGCACATCGGGGGCATGACGATACGGTTTTTAAGAGATAAGCCTTTCAGATGAAAGGGAGTGGATAAGCTCGACATGGTTCTCATTCTCCTTCGTAATCTTTATTTGTTCATTTGCATTATAAAAAATAGAACGAATAAACTACATGGCCATTTAAAGTTGTTTTCATTCGAGTGGTTTTATATTATAGTTAATTTACAGAATTCACTTTGAATGTCGGTGGTGGATAAAATGGACGAAATTGATTCGCGTATTTTGGAGCTGTTGCAAACGAATTCGCGCATGTCGATGTCAGAGATGGGACGGGTGATTGGCATGACTCAACCGGCTGTATCGGAGCGTGTGCGCAAGCTTGAGGACAAGGGCGTCATCAGCACCTACCGTGCCGTTCTGTCTCCTGACAAATTGGGCAAGCATATCGCGGCATTCATTTTGCTGCAATCGAATGAATGCAACGAAATTACGGGGTTTTGCAGGAATGAACCGGATGTGGTCGATTTGTACCGGATCAGCGGCCAGCACAATTTTATGTTGAAGGTGCTGACGAAATCGATGGAGACGCTTGAGGAGTTTACCAACAAGCTGGGCGCGTTCGGCAATTTCACGACGCTGATCGTTCTGTCGACGCGGTTTGAGCAAAAGGCGATTTTCCCCGAGATTTCCAAGGAATAAGACAATGATAATCCCGCTTGAAGCATCTGGTATGCGCTTCAAGCGGGATTGGTTTTGTCCGCTGCAAGGGTGTGGATGGCAGCAAGGCATCGGCTATCCATATAATTAGACACATTTTTTTTGGAAAGTGTAAAAATATTTGAACACCAATGCCTCTCCATATGGATGTTTCATCTGGTACAAATGTTGCAAAGCATATGATACAGAAATATATTCCATTACTATGGGGGGAACAGTGTGAAAAAAAGTGTATTTGCATTGGTAAGCTCTATCGTCGTCTTGGGAACAGCGCTCGCAGGATGCGGCGGTGACAAGGCCCAGCCGACCGACAACAACCAAAATACGCAGGCGTCCGCTCCAACGACCACACCTGCACCACAGGAAAAACCGAAGGAACCACAGGTTCTGCGCTGGAATTTGCACTCTGAGCCGCCTACAGCAGACCCGGGAATCGCGGAGGACACCACTTCATTGGCGATTACGCGCGCCACCTTTGACGGATTGACTCGCCCGGGCGATGACAGCAAGCCTCATCAGGCGGCAGCCGCCAAAATCGATGTATCGGCTGATTTGAAAACCTACACATTTACTTTGCATGAATCCAAGTGGAGCAACGGCGATCCGTTGACCGCCCATGATTTCGAATATGCCTGGAAACGGGCGCTCGATCCAAAAACGGCTTCCAATTACGCGTACCAGCTTTACTATATCAAGAACGGGGAGAAATTCAACAAAGGCGAAGCCAAAGCGGATGATGTCGGCGTGAAGGCGCTCGATGACAAGACGCTGCAGGTGACCCTGGAAAACCCGACGCCATTTTTCCTGGAGCTGACAGCGTTTCCAACGTATTTCCCCGTGAACAAAAAAGTGGTCGAGGCCAATCCGAATTGGGCGACGGACGCCAAAACACACGTCGGGAACGGACCGTTCAAAATGGAAGCGTGGGAACACAAGAGCAAAATGGTGCTCGTGAAAAATGAGAACTATTGGGACAAGGAAGCTGTGAAGCTGGACAAAATCGAATTTTCGATGGTGGAAGATGAGAATACGGAGCTGTCGATGTTCGAAAACGGGGAAATCGATTGGGCTGGGCACCCGCTCAGCTCGCTGCCTACCGATGCGATGCCAGCGCTCAAGGACTCGGGCAAGCTGATCGTCCACCCAGTTGCGGCCACCTATTGGTACAAGTTCAACACGGAGAAGCCTCCATTCAACAATCTGAAAATTCGCAAAGCATTTGCGTACGGAATCAATCGCCAGGCGCTCATCGATAACGTCCTGCAGGCGAACCAGCAACCGGCAATGGCAGCGGTGCCGCCTTCCATGTCCTTGAAACCCGATGGCTACTTCAAGGACAATGATATCGAAAACGCCAAGGCGCTTCTCGCTGAAGGGATGAAGGAAGCGGGGATCAGCAAACTGCCGCCACTTAGACTCTCCTTTAACACCTCCGAGGGGCACAAAAAGATTGCCGAAGCGATTCAGGATCAATGGCGTAAAAACCTGGGTGTTGAAGTCAAGCTGGAGAACTCCGAATGGAAGGTTTATTTGGAGAAAATGCATGAAGGGAATTACCAGGTGGGTCGTTTGGGATGGTCAGCCGACTTCAACGATCCGATCAACTTCCTCGAGATTTTCAAGGAGAAGGATGGCGGGAACAACGATACCCGTTGGGAAAATCCGAAGTACAAGGAGCTGTTGAACCAGTCCGCCTTGGAGGCAGACCCGGCCAAACGGACCGAAATTCTGAAGCAGGCGGAACAAATCCTTATGGACGAACTGCCGATTATGCCGATCTATTTCTACACGCATTCATGGGTGAAAAAGGACAATGTCAAAGGTGTCGTGACCGATGCTCTCGGGGCGATCGACTGGAAATGGACGTATCTCGAATAAACATCACTAAAGACCGTCGGGGTGAAAGCCCCGGACGGTCTT
>JBLNEJ010000609.1:0-3049 GCA_050262535.1 Clostridia bacterium | reverse complement strand
CAAGACCGTCCAAGACGCGATGAACACGCGACAAGCACAGGTTCACAATCGAGCGAACCGCAATCATGTCGTTAATGACAACCGGACGCTTCACAATCGACTCTACACTCAGAATCGCTGCCTGTGGCGAATTGATGATCGGTGCAGAAAGAACCGAACCAAAGGAACCGGTATTGTTGATTGTAAACGTTCCTCCGCTCATATCATCAACAGTCAATTTACCGGCCCGTGTGCGCATCGCCAGATCATCAACCGCTTTGGCAATGCCCAACAGAGATTTCTGGTCAGCGTCTCGGATGACTGGCACAAACAACGCATCATCCGTTGCTACAGCCAGTGAAATGTTGATATTCTTGCGGACGATGATTTTGTCCCCAGCCCAGGTGGAGTTGATCATCGGATATTCCTTCAAGGCTTCAATCACCGATTTAATGAAGAACGGCAAGTAGGTAAGGTTGATTCCTTCCTTGCTTTTGAAATCATCCTTCACTTGTGTACGGAAGTTGACCAGATTCGTCACATCGACCTCGATCATTGTCCAGGCATGCGGTGCTTCGTGTTTGCTTTGGACCATGCGTGCCGCAATTGTCTTGCGAATGGCGCTGACCGGGATGATTTGGTCACCTGGTGCAGCTTGTGCATCAGCTGCAGGCTTTGCAGCAGCTTTTGCAGTCGGATCCGTCACGTTTTCCGGCTTTTGTACAGGCTGTACGTCAGCTACAGGAGCGAGAGTTGCTTTCGGCTGTTCGCCCTTGTCGATGAACGTCTGAACATCTTTTCGGGTAATACGGCCCTCTGCGCCCGTTCCCGCAACTTTGCTCAAATCAATATTGTGTTCTTGCGCAAGACGCATGACGGCCGGTGAATACCGTTGCTTGACCGCTGAAGTGCTAGCAGCAGTCGCTTGCTGCACAGAATTTACTGGCGGCGGTGCCGGAATTGCCTGCGGCTGTGGCGACGGTATCGCTTGTGGTGCCGAAACTTCCACAGCGGTTTCACCCGCCTCCTCAATGTACAAAATCAGCGTTCCAACCGAAACGGTTTCCCCTTCTGCAACCAGAATCTCGCTTACACGCCCCGAAACGGTAGAGGGAACCTCGGCATTTACCTTATCGGTGTTTACTTCCGCCAACGGGTCATACTTGTTGACAAAGTCACCAACCTGTACCAGCCATTTGGAGATGGTGCCTTCCGTTACGCTTTCTCCAAGCTGGGGCATCAATACTTTCGTAGCCATATTATTTCGTTCCTCCTAGCTTCTAAAAGTGCGCCAGTTCACGCATTGCATCGGCAACTTTTTCCGGGGTCAACATAAAGAATTTCTCCAGCGGCGGGCTGAACGGCATCGCCGGAATATCAGGGCCGCACAAACGCTTGATCGGTGCATCAAGATCAAACAGGCAATGCTCTGCAACAATCGCAGCTACTTCTCCACCGACCCCGCCTTCCTTGTTGTCCTCATGAACGATCAGCACTTTGCCTGTTTTGGAGGCCGCTTCAATAATCGCTTCTTTATCGAGTGGATAAAGCGTACGCAGGTCGAGCACATGTGCACTGATCCCTTCCTGTGCAAGCTTCTCCGCTGCTTGCAGAGCGAAATGCAGCGTGAGACCGTAGGAAATGACGGTAATGTCGGTTCCTTCGCGTTTCACATCGGCTTTCCCGATCGGCACGGTATAATCCGTTTCCGGAACCTCACCCTTGATCAACCGATAGCATCGCTTATGCTCAAAGAACAGAACCGGATCGTTGTCACGAATCGCAGCTTTCAGCATGCCTTTCGCATCGTATGGGGTGGATGGTGCAACCACTTTCAACCCTGGCACGTTGGTAAACATCGCCTCAACGGATTGCGAATGATACAGTGCGCCGTGAACACCGCCGCCAAAAGGTGCTCGCACGACCAACGGGCAATTCCAGTCATTGTTGGAACGATATCTCATTTTTGCCGCTTCACTGACAATCTGGTTAACGGCTGGCAGGATAAAGTCTGCAAATTGGATTTCAGCAATCGGGCGCATGCCGTAGGCTGCTGCTCCAATCGCCACGCCGACGATTGCCGATTCGGCCAGCGGCGTATCAATGACCCGCTCTTCACCGAACTCTTCATGCAAGCCCACTGTCGCACGAAAAACACCACCGCGGACACCAACATCCTCACCCAGCACAAACACGCTCGAATCGCGTCGCATTTCTTCTCGCATCGCCAATGTTATGGCATCGATGAATGACATGACTGCCATCGTGTTCCCCCCTATTCCTCGTAGACGTAACGCATCGCAGATTCCGGAGCCGGATAAGGCGCATTCTCTGCATATTCCGTCGCCTCATCGACTTCCTTCTGCACACGTTCGGCCAGCGCTTGTTGTTTCTCTTCATCCCACAAGCCGACTTCCCGCAAATATGCGGCAAAGCGGACGAGCGGGTCGTTTTGCTTGGCTTCTTCCACTTCATCGCGGGTACGATACACGCGGTCATCATCATCACTGGAATGCGGCACGAGTCGATACGTAATCGCTTCAATTAAGGTTGGCCCTTCCCCTGCACGGGCACGCGCTACCGCTTCTTTCATCGCCTTATATGTTTCAATCGGATCGTTTCCATCAATACTGATTCCTTTAAATCCATACCCAATCGCACGGTCCGCCACACTGGCGCAACCGAGCTGCTTGCTTTGCGGTACCGAGATTGCATATTTATTGTTTTCGCAGAAGAAAATAACAGGAAGCTTGTGGACGCCTGCAAAGTTTGCACCCTCATGGAAGTCTCCCTGATTGCTGGAGCCTTCCCCGAACGATGTAAACACGACCGGGTTTTTGCCGGTCATTCGTCCGGCAAGCGCAACGCCAACCGCATGAGGAACCTGTGTCGTAACAGGGCTCGAACCCGTCAGGATGTTGTACTTTTTGCCCCCGAAATGGCCCGGCATCTGACGTCCGCCGCTGTTCGGGTCCTCCACCTTGGCAAAAGCGGACAGCATGCAGTCGCGCGCAGTTTGTCCAAATACGAGCACCACCCCGAGGTCTCGGTAGTACGGGCAAGCAATATC
>JBLNEJ010000608.1:0-5514 GCA_050262535.1 Clostridia bacterium | reverse complement strand
GTGTGTGAGCATTTCTTCCTGCTCGAGTTTGGAAAGCAGCGGATAAATCTGGCTGTGCTTTGCCTGCCAAAATACTTCAAGATATTGGGCGAGTTCATAACCGCTGCAAGGTTTGCGGGAAAGCATGCTGAGCAAAGCGTAGCCGAGCGAGTTTAGCATAATGTCCTCCTAACCAACTCAACATACAAAATAGATAGAAAAAGCTGGAGTTGTCTTACTTACCATTATATACATCCTGATTGACAGACAAAAGAAGCAGAAGTATACTGAAGAACGTTTAATATATAAATTTTTATATATAAATAATTATATAAGGAGTTTGGTGTTATGCAGCTACATGAAGCAAAACGAAAAAGCGGCAGATGGATTACGGCCTTTGCCACATTCCTTGCATTTATGGGTATCGGTGTCGTTGATCCGATCCTTCCGGTAATTGCCGAGCAAATCGGGGCAAGTCACTGGCAGGTTGAAATGCTGTTTACGACATATATTTTTACAATGGCTGTCATGATGCTGCCTTCCGGGCTGATGGCTGGCAAATTCGGTGACAAACGGCTGATGGTTGTCGGGTTGGCGATTGTGACGGTTTTTGCGGTCGTTTGCGGACTGGCCAACAGCATTCTGGAGCTGTCTCTTTTTCGTGCTGGCTGGGGGCTTGGCAACTCCATGTTTTTTGCGACAGCGATGACCTTGCTGATTGCGCTCTCCCAGGAAGTAAGCTCCGCAGTCGGGTTATATGAAGCTGCGATCGGGCTCGGGATGGCGGGGGGGCCGCTGGTAGGAGGCATTCTGGGTGGACAAAGCTGGCGCTATCCGTTTTTTGCAACAGGGATTTTGATTTTCTTTGCATTTCTTCTCGTCATCCTGTTCGTTCAGCAACCAAATTCAGAAGCGAAACGACAAAGCGCGGGGATTAAGGAAATGTTCCATCTGTTTTCCGATAAGCCCTTTATGACCGGGGCGTTGTCAGGCATGCTGTACTATTACGGATTTTTTGCAGTTCTGGCTTACTCTCCACTCGTTTTGAAGCTGTCTGCGATCCAATTGGGGCTGATTTTTTTTGGCTGGGGAATTTTGCTCGCCTTTGGGTCGGCGATGCTGTCACACTGGTTGGAGAAGAGATACCGCCCGCGGACGCTGCTGCGGGTCAGCTTGCTTGTGTTTGCGGCCATCTTGCTGTTGATGTATGGATCGACCCAAACTTCGGTCCTGATCATCTTGATCCTCATCTCCGGGCTTGTCTGCGGCTTGAACAATGCCCTGTTCACAACCTAAGTGATGGAAAGCTCGCCGTATGCCCGTAGTATTTCATCCGGTGTCTACAACTTTGTGCGCTGGATGGGAGCGGGATTGGCGCCAATCTTCTCCGGCTTG
The DNA here is from genome assembly GCA_050262535.1 of Clostridia bacterium. Classification (GTDB taxonomy): domain Bacteria; phylum Bacillota; class Bacilli; order Brevibacillales; family Brevibacillaceae; genus Brevibacillus_D. The sequence continues at coordinate 4,140 of JBLNEJ010000608.1, read as the reverse complement.
ATTGGCGGCGCGTTTACCCCGCTGGCTCCATTTGGCGTAGCGTGCATCGTCATGATTGGCAGCGCCTTGCTGCTGCTGATTCCAGTAGGGAAAACGAAAGAGTAGTACCACGAAGTCCCGTTATGTTGACGGGACTTTTTCTTCGCATGAATTTTTCTTCCCTTTCATAGGTTTATAAAAGAAAGGGGGCTTACCCATGAAGCGATTGAGCCGCCGACTGCGTCATCTAGCGGTCGGAGTGCTGGACATTCCGCAAGATGTGGTGCTAGAAGTCCCGCGCATCACCATGATCGGACAACTGCAAATGTACATTGAAAATCATCGCGGAGTTCTTCACTTTTCGGAGAGTGAGCTCCGTTTGCTTTTAACGAACGGGCAGTTGATTGTATATGGGGAACAGCTTGTCATTCGCGCGATTTTGCCGGAGGAATTGCTTCTGGAGGGGCGAATTGGCGGCGTCAAATATCTTCAGCCGCAATAATCGGAGGGGACGAGTCGATGCGAAATGTGCTGCAGGAATGGCTGGACGGTCATGTCACGGTCATCGTACGTGGGAAACGGTTCGAGCGTTTGATCAATCTTGCCGTGAAAAAGGGCTACCATATTTGGGACATAAAGCGGCTGGGCGATGAGTCCGGCCAATTCAATATGATGGTTACGGACTATAAGCGCATTCGGCCGCTTTTGAGGGAGACAGGCTGTCGCTGCCACGTTCAGCTGCGGAGCGGGGGGCCGTTTTGGATTCGGGACGTGTACAGGCGTCTCGGCTTTTCACTGGGGATTCTTTTCTTTGTGCTCGGATTGTACATGCTCTCTACATTTGTCTGGACCGTAGAAGTGAAGGGGACGCACAAAATCTCTACCTACCAGGTGCTGGGCGCAGCCGAACAACTCGGAATCAAGCGAGGAGCATGGCAACCGCTTTTGGGAGAATCGATCGTTCTGCAGCGGAATTTGTTGCGCCTTTTGCCTGATGCCTCCTGGGTTGGAGTAGAAAAACAAGGTACACGCCTGATTATCCAGGTGGTCGAGCGAGAGCAGCCCGAGAAGGCTCCGGCCGATGGTCCGCGTCATATTGTTGCAAAGAAAAAAGCGGTGGTGCACACTATTCTTGCGGAAAAGGGCAAAACTATGGTACAGAAGGATCAATTTGTCGAGAAGGGCCAAGTACTGATCTCGGGAATGATCGGCAACGATACGCGGAGCGCATTGGTTGCCGCACGCGGTACCGTAAAGGGGGAGGTATGGTATCGCTCAGATGTCAGCGTTCCGATGAGCCAAACCCGTTACATGTTCACGGGTCAGTCTCAACAACAGGTGTATCTGGTCGCCGGATCGACCAAATTCCAGCTTTGGCCATTCCAGCCACCCGCCTATCCCAGCTTTGAAATCGACAAAGAACAACAATGGCTTTCGTTAAACCGCTTCCTTCTGCCCGTCAGCATTCAATCTGCGTTGTCGCGCGAAACAGAGCCGCAGCTGGTCAAGTTGACAAAGGAGCAGGCGATTGAACTGGCAAAGCGGTTTGCCAGACAGGACGTACTGCGTCACACCGACAAGGATGCGGAGATTGCGGATGAAAAAGTTTTGCAGATAAAAGAAGAGAATGGTAAAGTTTACTTGAGCATGCATTATACAGTTATCGAAGACATTGCTGAGGAGAAGCCGATTGTGGCACTGCCACCGACGACTCCCAGAACCAATCCCTAACTACAGACATACGGACATAACCGTATCCAAGGAGATGGAAGCCTTTTGCACGTACGAGATGAGGTAACAATCCCGTTTACGGATGCAGCAGAAGCACTCATGTTGTTTGGACCACATGATACGTATCTGCAAAAAATCGTGGAAAATACAACGGCCAAAATTGTCACCAAAGACGGTGAGATTGTCGTGCAGGGAGACAAAGAGGAGACGGAAAAGCTCGGCTCGCTCTTTTCCATTCTGCTGCAATTGATCCGGCGCGGGATTACGCTGTCGGAGCGAGATGTCTCCTATGCCTTGCAGTTGGCCAAAACGGGAGATGCGGGACAGCTGTTGAACGTGTTCGACGAGGAAGTGGCACGCACGCAGCGCGGCAAGGTGATTCGTGCGAAAACGTTAGGGCAGCGCCACTATTTGGCAGCAATCAAAAAGATGGATATCGTCTTTGGGATCGGGCCAGCCGGAACAGGGAAAACCTACCTGGCGGTTGTAATGGCAGTCAATGCCCTTAAAAACGGACGTGTCAAAAAAATCGTATTGACCCGCCCTGCGGTAGAGGCAGGCGAAAGCCTCGGATTTTTGCCTGGTGATCTGCAGGAAAAGGTAGACCCCTATCTGCGACCTCTGTACGATGCCCTCTACGATATGCTGGGCAATGAGCAGGTAACCAAAATGATGGAGCGCGGATTGATTGAAGTCGCCCCATTGGCATATATGCGTGGACGCACCCTGGAGGATTCGTTCGTTATTTTGGATGAAGCACAAAATACGACCGGCGAGCAGATGAAAATGTTTTTAACCCGTCTCGGATTCGGTTCCAAGATGGTTGTAACCGGTGATATTACGCAGATCGACCTGCCGCGCGGAAAAAAGTCGGGCTTGCGTGAAGCAGAGCGCATTTTGAAAGGGATCAAGGAGATCGCGTTTATCAGCTTCCAGGAAGAAGATGTGGTACGCCACAGCCTTGTGCAAAGAATTATCCGGGCATACAGCACAGAGGAAGCGATGATGGAAAGCTAGAGGATGTGAATGGCATGTTGCAGATTGAAATCTTGAATGAATACGATCAGTCGCTTGGTGAAGAGCTGCTCGCCTTGATTGAAAGATGCCTGGTCGCGGCAGCGGAAAAAGAAGACGTGGCAGGAGAAGTCTCGGTCACGTTGGTGGACAATGAGAGAATCCATGAGCTGAACCGTGAGTTCCGCGGGGTGGACCGCCCGACAGATGTTTTGTCCTTTGCCATGAATGAGCAAGGAGAAGAAGAGTTGGACATCTACGTTGATGAGGAGGAGCTGGACGATTTCCCCAACATGCTTGGTGATATCGTCATTTCCATACCAAAGGCAAAGCAGCAGGCGGAAGAGTACGGCCATTCGTTCGAGCGGGAGCTGGGATTTCTCGCTGTACATGGTTTTCTTCACCTGATTGGCTACGATCACATGAACGAAGCGGATGAAAAAGAAATGTTTGCCCGTCAGGATGAGATTTTGCTCTCGATCGGCCTGACGCGCTAGGGAGCAGAGGGAAAAGGGAGGGCCGACTCTTGCGGTTCTTACGCAGTGTTCGATATGCCTGGGAAGGGATTTGCTATGCGATCGCAACGCAACGCAACATGCGCATCCATCTCGCGTTTGTCGCGGTTGTTCCAGCTGCCGCCTGGTGGCTGGACATTTCCGTCGGTGAGCTCTTGATTGTGTTGTTGTTTATTGCCCTGGTGGTCGCGTTGGAGTTGGTGAATACGGCGATTGAGTCGGTTGTCGATCTGGTTACACTGGAGCGTCATCCGCTGGCGAAAGTGGCGAAGGATACGGCTGCAGGTGCCGTACTGGTCGCTGCTTTTGTGTCTGTGATCGCCGGTCTCATCATCTTCGGGCCACCGTTGTATCGCAAGCTGTCCGCGGTGTTCCTTTTCAGCTAGCGGCAAATGTGTAAAAAAGAAAGGGGAAACGGCGATGAACAACGAGCAACTGATTGAACAGGCGATTGTGGCGCGACAGAATGCGTATGTTCCCTATTCCAAATTTCCGGTCGGGGCAGCACTGCTCGGAGAGTCGGGAACCGTGTACCTCGGTTGCAATATCGAGAATGCGGCGTATCCGCTGTGCAACTGCGCAGAGCGGACGGCATTATTTAAAGCAGTCTCAGAAGGAGAGAGATCGTTTCAGGCAATCGCTGTCGTTGCAGATACGCCAGGACCAGTCTCCCCGTGCGGTGCGTGCCGTCAAGTGATGGCCGAGCTATGCGGGCCGGACATGCCGGTCATTCTCGCCAATCTGGAGCAAGCTATGAGTGTAACAAGTGTATCCGCCCTCTTGCCGGGGGCGTTCACCAAGGAGGATTTACGTGGAGAAAAGCAAGACCAAACAATCGTTTAAATCGGGATTTGTCTCAATTGTGGGCAGACCGAATGTTGGAAAATCAACCCTGTTGAAC
>JBLNEJ010000607.1:0-16658 GCA_050262535.1 Clostridia bacterium | reverse complement strand
CGATCAATTTCTCAATACGCTCCGCAGAGATACCGCGCTCCTTGGCAATACGCGGCACCTGAACAAGCGCTGCTTGCGGGGAAATATGTGGGTCAAGACCAGAGGCAGAGTTCGTCAAAAGGTCCGCTGGAATCTGTTCCCGCTTCACGCCGGGATTGGCCTGAAGGAAAGCGGTGATATCCTTTTCAACACGCTCCTTCAGGGCCGGATTGGATGGCGCGTAGTTGTTCGAGCCTGATCCGGCCGCATTGTTTTCGATGGAAGAAATACGCCCGTGAAAATACCGTGGACTGGAAAAGGTTTGCCCTATTAACTCGGAACCGATAACCGTTCCGTTTGCATCAGTGATCAGGCTGCCTTCCGCTTGCTTGGGCATGATCGCTTGAGCCAATCCGGTCATCGAGAGCGGATAGATGAGACCGCAGATGAGCAGCAGCACCAGACTAATACGTACATTTTTTATCATTTCGCTTCACCCTGTCCTTTTTTCTGTGAAAAACGCTTCAACGTTTTTCGTGAATGGGTATGTGACCACTTGGGCCAACACGTTTTTCCCCCGATACATGGGGAAAACGACATGCCCGCTTTGTGAAAATTCGCATGTGGAATCGCGGTGCCGGGATGAGGTTAAACCCATCCCAGCAGCTGCAAGACCAAGTCGATCAGCTTGATCCCGATGAACGGAACGATGATGCCGCCAAGTCCATACAGGAACAGATTTCGCGACAGGAGCTTGTTTGCACTCATCGGCGTATATTTGACTCCCTTCATCGCGAGCGGGATCAACAGCGGAATGATCACCGCGTTGAAGATGAGCGCGGACAAAATCGCGCTTTGCGGAGAAGCAAGCTGCATGATGTTGAGCGCTGCCATTTGCGGGATGGCAATCATGAGCATCGCTGGGATAATGGCGAAATATTTGGCCACGTCATTGGCGATGCTGAACGTGGTCAGCGCTCCGCGCGTCATCAGCAGCTGCTTGCCGATGGCGACCACCTCGATGATCTTGGTTGGATCAGAGTCCAAGTCAACCATGTTGGCGGCTTCCTTGGCGGCAATGGTACCGGAATTCATCGCCAATCCGACGTCTGCCTGGGCCAATGCCGGCGCGTCGTTCGTCCCGTCACCCGTCATGGCAACCAGCTTGCCTTCTGCCTGTTCGCGGCGAATCAAGGCGATTTTGTCCTCCGGCTTGGCCTCGGCAATAAAATCATCGACACCCGCTTCCCTTGCGATCGTTTCCGCTGTCAACGGGTTATCCCCGGTACACATCACCGTCCGAATACCCATACGCCGCAGCTCGGCGAACCGTTCCTTCATTCCCGCTTTCACCGTGTCTTTCAGGTAAATCAGGCCGAGAATGCGTTTCCCGCACGCAACCGCCAAGGGCGTGCCGCCTGCCAATGCAATCTGTTCCGTCTTCGGGGCCAGATCTTCGGGGATCTGTCCGCCTTGCTGTTTGATGAACGTCTTGATCGCATCCACAGCCCCTTTGCGAATCTCGCTGCCATCCGCAAACCGCGTTCCACTCATCCGTGTTTCCGCTGTGAACTCGATCCCTTCACTGCCAGTGCCCATCAATTCGGTATGCGCAATCCCGAGCTTTTTGGCAAGCTCAATGACGGAACGCCCCTCCGGCGTCTCATCGTGGATCGAGCTGAGAGCAGCAGACCGGTTCAGTTCTGCCTGCGTTGTTTCACCAACCGGGACAAACTGGGCTGCCATCCGGTTCCCGTACGTGATTGTACCGGTCTTGTCGAGAATGATCGTGTTGATGTCACCAGCTGCCTCCACCGCTTTTCCTGACATGGCGATTACGTTGAAGCGGGTAACGCGGTCCATCCCGGCAATCCCGATAGCGGACAAAAGGCCGCCGATGGTTGTCGGAATCAGACAGACGAGCAAAGCAATCAGCGTCGCGATCGGAATCGCCACATTCACATAGGAGGCAATCGGTTCCAGCGTGATGCAGACGATCAGGAATATCAACGTCAAGCTGACGAGCAACGTATTGAGCGCGATCTCATTCGGCGTTTTTTGCCGTTTGGCCCCTTCTACCAGCTGAATCATCCGGTCCAGGAAAGACTCACCTGGGTCCGTTGTAATGCGTACGACAATCCGATCGCTGATGACACGCGTTCCCCCTGTCACCGAACTGAAATCGCCGCCCGACTCCTTGATCACCGGGGCCGACTCACCCGTAATCGCCGATTCGTCAACAGAGGCGATCCCCTCCATAATCTCCCCGTCGCTTGGGATCAACTCATTCGCCTCGACGATCACGATATCGCCCTTGCGCAATTCAGTCGAATTGACGAGCTTGAGAGAGCCATCCTTTTGCAGCAGTCTTGCTTTCGTCTCCTGCTTTGTTTTTTTCAGGCTGTCCGCTTGCGCCTTGCCCCGGCCCTCCGCCAACGCTTCCGCGAAATTTGCAAACCAGATCGTGACGAACAGAATGAGACTGACCACTCCGTTATACATAGGATCGGAGGCTTCTCCGAACAAACCTGGGAAGATGGTGAGCAAAAGCGTGATAACAAACCCAATCTCCACTACGAACATCACTGGATTTTTGATCATGATCCTGGGGTCAAACTTGCGAAAAGCCGCCCCGAACGCTTCTTGGTAAATTTCTGCAGAAAGCGCAGTCTTGCGCGTCGTACTCATTGTGATTTCCCCTTTGCTTCTTATCGTATGCTCAACCATTCCGCGATTGGTCCCAGCGCGATGACAGGGAAGAAGGTGAGTGCGCCGACAATCAAGACGGTGGCAAGCAGGATGATCATGAACGTACTGTTATCCGTTTTGAACGTACCGATTGTTTCCGGTACCGGTTTTTTTGCCATCATAGAAGCGGCAGCTGCCAGGAGTACAACCATTGACACATAGCGGCCAAATAGCATCACGAGTCCGGTCGAAATGTTCCAGAACGGCGTATTGTCGCCCAGTCCCTCAAAGCCGGAGCCATTGTTTGCCGCAGACGAGGTGAACTCGTAAACGACCTGCGAGATGCCATGGAAGCCTGGATTGCTGATCGCAGACGATCCCATCTCGGTTGCCAGCGCAACAGCCGATGGAGCCAGAATGATCAGCGGATGCACCAGAATGGCGATCGCAATCAGCTTCATCTCTTTGCCTTCGATTTTTCTTCCCAAAAATTCCGGTGTGCGCCCCACCATCAAACCGGCCAAAAACACCGCAAGAATGGCATACATCAAAATGTTGACCGTTCCCACACCGTCGCCGCCAAACACGCAGTTGAGCATCATCTCCGCCAATGGCACCAGGCCGCCCAACGGTGTCAGCGTATCATGCATGTTGTTGACCGTTCCGGTCGTCGCCGCAGTTGTCACGGCGGTGAACAAGGCGCTTTGGGCAATCCCGAAGCGGACTTCTTTTCCTTCCATGCTGCCCTGCTGCTGGGACAGTCCTGCTTGCGCCAATACCGGATTGCCATTAGACTCGTTTACCGCAACAACGGTCAAAAACAGCAGAAACACCAGGCCCATCGCGGCAAACAATACGTTTCCATGCTTACGGGTGGAAGCCATCCAGCCAAACGTAAACGGCAATGCTGCCGGGATCAAAAACATCGAAATGATTTCTACAATATTCGTCAGCGGAGTCGGATTCTCGAACGGATGCGACGAGTTCACCCCGAAGAATCCACCGCCGTTCGTGCCCAGATGCTTGATCGATTCCAATGCGGCCACCGGACCGCGCGCAATCTGCTGGACTGCTCCTTCCAGCGTTGTCGCCTGAACGGTTGCCCCCAGCGTTTGCGGAACGCCCTGCGAAACCAGCAGCAGCGTCACAACGGCCGCGAGTGGAAGCAGGATACGGGTATGCGCCCGCACGAGGTCAACGTAGAAGTTCCCTATGCTGCGCTTCCCTGTCAGCCCCCGCATAAAGGCGATCGCTAAGGCAATTCCGGTCGCAGGTGTCGTAAACATCAAATAGATGATCACCATCATCTGCGACAAATAGGAAAGGCCCGATTCTCCGCTGTAATGCTGCAGGTTGGTGTTGGTCAAAAAGCTGGCCGCCGTGTTGAAGGAGAGAAACGGCTCCATCGCCCCGATTCCACTCGGATTCAATGGCAACACTCCTTGCAGCCGCAAAAGCAGATACGCAATCACGAACATGGTCAGATTGGATGCGAGCAACGCCTTCGCGTACTGTTTCCACGTCATGTCTTGCTCGTTGATCCCGGATAGCTTGTAAATTAACCGTTCCCCTCCACCGAACAGCCGATCCAATCCGGTTTTCTCAAGGGAAAAGGCTTGCGCCACATATTTCCCCATCGGGATGGCAAGTGCCAGCACAAGCGCCAGCACCACAGCAATTTGGATGACATCCATGAATTCCACAGTCGTTCCTCCTTGTATCGTCACAACAACGTTCCACATTAGTATTTTTCAGGATTAATCAGGGCGTGAGCGAGATAGCCGGCCACGCCTGCCACAAGAAGCAAGAGCAAGATCATCGGTCTTCCCCTCCCTGTTCCTCTGCTACCTTGGCACAAAACTGCACCGTCCCATAAAAGACCCCGAACGATAATGCAATCAGCACAGCAGCAATGATATCGTCCATTTTCTTCTCCTCCTCATTTTTGCGAATCGCTGTCCATTGCCAGTTGACCTAGCCAGCGATGATTGACACTGTGTGTGTAATGCTTGATGACATGGTGGGCACCAAGCAGCTTGTAGACGACAGACTGACGATAATCGGCGGTAATGACATAGATGCGGCACGTCTGCAGTTGGGCAAAAAACGGTATCATATTCAGCCCTTCGGTCAATTCATCGATATACAGAAAAACCAGATCGAATTGCCGCAATACTTTTTCCATCCGCTTTAACTCAACCAGCCCGGCCGCGAGCATTCCCTCTGCCCTCCGCACGTTGTTGTCCATGTGCAGGTAGTAAAGCAATGCCTGATTTTCCTCCTTCTTCAGCTCGAAACCGCCGATCTTCGACCTGAACCCGGAAACGGCTGATTCAAAATGAACGCCGGTGCCCACAACCAAAATCCTGCTCATTTTCTTCCTCCTAAACGAACCTCCATTCGCTTAGCAGCATCGATCGATCTCCCTCGGCTCCCCCGCCAGTTTTGGAGGGAATCCGCCTGAGAACAAAAAATAGACCAATGCTTACCTCTTCCCCAGTGAACGGCACAACCCAGTACACGATCACAGCATGCTTGTGAACGTACGGATCCTATGCCTGATTCACTGTCGGAGAAAAAGTACTCATTGGTCTACCTAACGCCCAGCCAGCATCATTGCTCTCTTTGCGTTCTGTCTCCCTGTTCCTTTTTGCTTCAAACAGCGTATGGTGCTACGCGTGTTTCCAAAAACAATCCTGTTTCGGGAAACACAAAAAGACCTGCATGATTTGCATGTCGAAGGCTTATTTTTGTCGTTTTGACACAACAAAAAAACCTCCTCAATGCAAGGCGGTCTTATGACCTCCTTCGCTTTAGCCGACGAAGTTAGCTGACGGGTAGGATGGCGAAAGAGCTGCTCTCATCCCTTCTGCACGTTTGCAGAATTAACCCCAAAAGATTGGTTCCTCCGTTCCCGGATGCCCCGGGATTAGGCCGAATATGCAATTGTGCTTGCTTACGAGTCTGATTATACGCCGAACCGTTTGAGGTGTGAATCCCCGCAATCTCGCAAAAAAAGGAAATTCTGTGCCGTTTTTATATATTAGAAACCATTTATCTCCTGATTTCTCACTCAATCGCTATATTTCATTGATTTTTCCCATATTGACAAGCAAATGATGCCGCCAGTAAGATAGTGCACATTAACATCGCTTCAGACCAAAACCATTCCCATCCGGGGGAGGAACAAAGGCGTGGCCATTTCCGCAAAGAAAAAAATCGAAGCCGATCTAAGTGAGGCATTTATCAAATTCCAGCGCGATCTTCTCGGGCGCGGCCCGCAGGAGGCCAAAACGTATATTGTTAGCGACATGGTGATTTCCCGATTTAAAGGCGTTCTCACTGTCGAGGAGAAGCACCTGGTCACGCATGAAAAGGGGCGTCGTGTCGTGAAGGAAATGCGACAGGTACTGCGGGAGATGTACAGTGTGGAAACGGAAGAAATTGTTCAGCGCATCACGGGCTGCAACGTTCTGTCCAGCCACAGCGACATTAGCACCAAAATGGGCGAGCGCATCGAAGTGTTTGTAATGGATCGCGATCTAGAGCGAATGTTAGACGACAAGAACAAGTCCTGAAGCCAAAGAACGCCAGAAACGAGCCTGGCGTTCTTTGGCTTTTTATTTTCCGGTGATACATACGGATGAATAGATTCCCCTTACCAGCCCACCAGCAAACCGATGGCTGGACATACGCTCGATCCCCCGTTTTGACCATTGCTTTTCTGATCATGATTACTCTTCCACTTGTTCACTTTTATTAAAAATCCAAAATGACTGCTGCCCCTATAGCCGCTGCCCTCCCATACAACATTTTCCTGTTTCCCCCAACCCGTCCTGCCCCCTTTGCACATATACTGTATTGTCTCACGACTCCAACTGTAGGCGAAGGGAGCGTGCTTCAAGTGAACAGACTGCCTGCCGGTGTACACATTGTACGTGTGATCAATTACCTGCGAAGATCAAGAGAGGATGCGGAGCGAGAGCGGCGCACCGGTGAAGATACGATCGCCATGCAGAAAGAACTGATGGAGCGGGTGCTGCTTGATTACCACCTGCCGTTTGACCAGGTGGTGGAGATCGGCAGCGGCGAGCGCATCGATACGCGTCCTGTGTTTCGGCAGGTGCTGCAGGACGTGCAGGCCGGCCGTTACAATTGCATTGCCGTCAAAGAACTCTCCCGTTTGACGCGCGGTGATTTTCACGACTATGGTCTCGTGTACGAACTACTTCGTAGCCAACGAATCTTCATCCTAACCCCCTATCGCCTGTATGATCCGAAAAATGTGAATGACCTGCGTCAGATTCGATTTGAACTTTTCCTCTCGCGGGAAGAATTCGAAACAATTCGCGAGCGGATGCAGGGGGCCAAGTACGTGTATGCCCTGTCGGGAAAATTCATGGGTTCGACCCCCGCTTTCGGCTACGCGGCACATCCAGCAACGCAGCATCTCGTCATTTCAGAGCCTGAGGCACACGTCATTCGCCTGATTTATGATCTTTACCTCAACGGCTTATCGAACAAAGAGATGAGTTTTCGGGCGATTGCCACCTATCTGACAAAGCTGCAGATCCCCTCCCCGACAGGACGTGATCGCTGGTCCGCGCAAACGGTCAAAGCCATTTTGCGAAATCCGGTCTATCGCGGCGAAATTCGCTACAGTACGTGCACGTCCTACGCTCGAAAGCGTGTACCAAAGCCTCCGACGGAATGGATCAGCGTTCCGAATGCTCATCCAGCGATTATTTCGCCCAATCAATTTGAACAGGTACAACAACGAATCGAATCACGGGCCGCACCATCTACACCCGGCAACCGAAGCACCTCCGCCTTGGCTGGACTCGTTCGTTGCAAACAATGCAATCGACGGATGGTACGCCATGTCTCCAGCCAAACCTACACCCGAAAAACCGGAGAGCGCCAGACGATTCGCAAGGAAAGACTGGTGTGCCCAACCAGTGGCTGTACCTCTGTCTCGTATCGGCAGGTAGAGCTTGTGCTGATTGAGCTTTTGCGGCAATTGCCCCCATCTGCATTCCCGAAAAGCAGGGCATTTGCAACCAGTAGGACAGTTCTCGAATTTTCAACCAAAGTAAACACAGCGCCCTATTCCCGTCTGTATCTGGAGAAGCGCCTGGAGCGTCTTTCCGAACAGCTTGCGGTCGTTTTCCGCAGCTATGAGCAGGGCATTTATACGGAACGTGATTTCCGGGAACGAAAAGCTTCCCTCGAGCAGGAACGGGAGAAGCTGGAACAGGCATTGCGGGCAAAACATACGGCCGAAAGTACCGTCTGCGGTTCATCGCAGGAGACGCAGAGGCTGACACGGCTTGCCGAAGCAAGTGCTACCTGTGCCTCCCTGTACCTCTCACTCAATCATTCTCCCGCACAAAACCGACTGCTTCGCTTTTTCATCCAGGAGGCAACGCTGGAGGTGCTGGTTAAGGGTAACCGCAGCAAGCGCGCTCAGCTTCATCTTGAAGTGAAGCTCAAGCGCACCCCAATAACGGAGACGCTCTTTCACGAATGAAGACAACGTTTTTCCCCGAATCGATTGGCGTCTGGGTGCAACGTGGCAATTCTCGCACAGCGGGTATTATTAGCGCCAAAAATCGGCGCGTGCAGGTGGCGAAGCGCGTATATGAGGAGATACTGCAAACAGATGCGGCGATCAATCCCGGAAATAGCGGAGGCCCCTTGATCAATATGCATGGAGAAGTGATCGGTCTCAATGCATTTATTATTCAATCGAGTCAAAGCCTCGGTTTTTCCATCGGGATCAATTCACTCAAACCGCTGCTCGAGAACGTCATACCGTAACAGAAAAAAGCCCCGACAACCTTCGGGGCCACTTTCCTTATGATGCTACACCTGAAATTTTCCGGCCATATCCTGCAGATCCTGCGCCCGATTGCTCAGCTGGGAGGCGGATTGCGCTACCTGTTCCACGGAAGCAAGCTGCTCTTCCGCATAGCCAACCGCCTGGGCAGTGGATGCACGCGCTTTGCGGGCAATATGCTCCATTTGACTGACGGAGGAAATCACTTGCTCCGAGCCAGCCAGCATCTCCTCCGTCGCTGCGGAGACCTCCTCGATTTGAGCCGAAACAAGGTCGATACTGTCACTGATACCATGAAAAGCGCTGCCAGCATTGGCTACGACCTGAATACCCGCTTCCACATCGCGGATGCCAGCCTGCATCGCTTTCACGGCTTCGCTTGTATCCGCTTGAATCACAGCGATCAGGCGGCTTATTTGTTCCGCTGAAGCTGTCGACTGCTCGGCTAGCTTGCGCACCTCATCGGCCACGATCGTAAACCCTCTGCCTTGCTCGCCAGCACGCGCTGCTTCAATCGCAGCATTCAATGCAAGCAGATTGGTCTGACTGCTTATATTCGTAATCACTTCCACAATGGAGCCGATTTCGTCCGAGCGCTCGCCAAGCTGATTGATAATCGTTGCCGCTTGCGATGTCGTTGTCTGAATGGCGCGCATTTGCATGTCTACTTTTCCAATCGCTTTATCCCCTTGGCGTGCCAGCTCCGCAGTCGATTGGGATAAATCGGCCACAGCCTGAGAGGATTGCGAAATCTTGCGGATGCCAGAAGACATTTCTTCCATCGAGCGTGTTCCTTCTTCCGCTCCCTTTAGCTGTACGTCTGCGCCCTCCACGATTTCATGGACGGCTATCGTGATCTGTTTGGATGCTTCAGAGGTCATTTCCGCCCCGGCTGCCAATTGTTCCGAATTGGCGGCTACCTCTGCTGCCGACCGTTGCACTTCCTGAATCAGCATATGCAGATTGAGTCTCATCTTTTCGAACGAATCCGCTAGCAGTCCCACTTCATCCCGGGAGTTTATGGTTACCGGCTGTGTCAGGTTACCGCCTGCAATCATTTTGGCATTGGCGATCAGCTTGCGCAATGGTCGAATAACCGAGCGGCTCAGCAGATAAGCGATTGCGATGCTGATGACAAGCACGATCCCGCAAATAACCAACACCATCCGGTTTGACAACAAGATCGACCTCTCAATCGTCACAACCGCATCATTGATCAAAGCAAGCTTGTCCTTGCGATATGTATCCACGACACTGTTAATGGCTTCAGCCGTTTTGTCAAAATCGCCCATGATTTTGTTCCCCTGCTCTGGACCGCCATCGATGTAGGCGTGAGCCATCTTTTGCCCCATCTCGTAGTAGCGGGCAAACGCCGCTTCGATTTGGACAAGCTCGTCCGTATCGTTCGGATTAATTTGCTTGAGCTGTTCCACATTTTGCAAAAACTTCTTGGCGTATCCATCCGCCTTCTCGATTCCATCATCGAGACCGTCTTTTCCCCGCGTGGCGCTGATGTCGGTCAGCCATTGCTGGACCTGAACCACACAGAGCTTGAGTTCATCGGCGAGCAAAGCAGACTTCAAGGTTTGGTTCTCGATTTCCCGAACATGCTCCCATTCGGTTGAGGAGGACTGATATTGGTAAAATCCGAATCCGGCAAACAATACAAAAATAAGTGAGAATGCGACTGCGTTGCGTAGCGAAATTGACAAGGCTCCCTCCGAAAATTGCGACTTTTTCTCTATTTACAAAGTTATATATTCATTTAATTGTATCCCTCCAGATCAAGACTGACAAGCTTGGTTAGCGCTTGTTCACAAATATGCTATAAGACGGTAGTACAATACGACTATAGCTCTTACCAACGAAAAAACCCGATCCATTCGATCGGGCTTACTCCTTCTTTCGGAACGCAATCAGGTAAACATCATCACCTGACTGATTGATTGCTTCCTCAGCGTGCTTCAACCTGCTCAGCTGTTCCTCGCTCAAGCTGGCAATCGGATATTGGTCAAGATTGTTCTGTTTCTCCATCGGAACCCTCCCTCAAACGGTTTCCTTTCTAACATCCCCCATTCGGTGAGCTTTAGTCATGCGGTAATCAACACCTTTTCAATCGCGGCGCATGACCGCTTGCAGAACAAAATGGGAAGCTCGCGTTCCTTTGCCTGACATTTGACCGTCTTGGCGAGATTGTGATTGACAAAGTCTGTGAGAACCAGGATCAGATCCGTTCCCGCCGGAATTTTCACCCCGGTCATCGAGCTTTTCCGTCCGGTTACATGATGGACCTCCCGAAACCCTTTTTGCTGCAACAGGCTGGTGATATTCCCCAGTCGATCTCCGCCGATAACAAGTATTTGTGACATGTTTCCTTTCCCTCCTTGCAAAATGATGTATGTAAGTTTGTTGTTTTTATTTGAGAATGAATCTCATTATTATTGATAAATATTATCATCCCCATTTCCCTTTGGCAATACTCTCCGCTCAAATTTTGTGCTCTTGCTCCATAGGAAAGTGGGAGGATATAATAAATCAAGACACCTGCGTTCTCTTTTCAACATGATAAGCCAAAACGAACAGCAAGCTGCTATTTTGCGATTAGCCGATACGGTTCTTTCTCGAAAAGCACTTGCTTTTCTTTCGTTGCAAAATCACATAATCTTCAGAAAAATACCCATAGTGGGAAGAGGAGGATTCAGATGCAGATTAATCAGGATCGTTTGCAGAATCGTATTGAAACGTTGGCGCAAATCGGTAAAATTCAGGAAACCGGCGTGTGCCGCCTTGCTCTGTCGGCCGAAGACAAGGAAGCGGTTATGTTGGTTAAAAGCTGGATGGAAGAGATCGGCATGTCCGCAAGAATCGACAACTTCGGCAATTTGATCGGCCGTTTGGAGGGAACCAATCCCGAAGCACCAATCCTGATGATAGGCTCCCATATTGATTCCCAACCGTACGGCGGTCGATTTGACGGCGTCATCGGCGTTCTCGGCGGTCTCGAAGCGATTCAGACCATGCGTGAAGCGGGCATGACACCATCCGTCCCTATTGAGCTGGTGGCTTTTTGCGACGAGGAAGGCAGTCGCTTCAACAAAGGCTTGTTTGGCTCGCGCGGCATTCTCGGCAAGCTGGAGGATGGCGAATTGGAGCGTGCTGACGCAGAAGGGATAACACGCCGTCAGGCACTGCTTGATTTCGGCTGCGATATCGAACGATTTGCTGAATCGGAATACAAGCCAGGCAGCATTGGCATCTTTTTGGAGCTGCATATTGAACAAGGTCCCGTTCTCGAAGCAATGGGCCATCCGGTCGGAATCGTCTCTGGCATTTCGGGGCCGCTGTGGTGGACCGTCGAGCTGAACGGCTTTGCCGGACATGCAGGCTCCGTGCCGATGCCGTTGCGTAAGGACGCCTTGCTTGGTGCCGCCAAAGTGATTGCTGCCTTGAATACGATCACCACGCAGGACCCGACAGCGCCAACAGTCGGAACGGTCGGCAACCTGCAGGTTTTCCCCAACTCGCGCAATATTATCGCGGAGAAGGTCACGTTTACGGTTGATCTGCGCGACATCGATCTGGAGCGCCGCAATAAGCGTGAGGCCGAACTGCGTGACGCGATCCAGTCCATTTGCGAGGAGCACGGGTTAACGTACACCATTCGCGAAGATACGAACAGCGAGCCCCGCTACTGTGCAGAGCGAATCAAGGCGGTCATGCGCACAGAGGCCGGAGAGATGGGGCTGACTCCCCCGGAACTGATGAGCGGCCCCTTCCATGACGCGTTGGCGCTTTCGTACGTTTGTGATTACGGGATGATTTTCGTGCGGAGCAAGGATGGAATCAGTCATAATCCGAAGGAGTACTCCAGCTGGGAGGATATTGGACTGGGAACCGAGCTGTTGTACCGCACCATCTGCAAGCTGCTGGACCAAAACAGTTGAATACGGCTGCATGAAACAAAACAAGGTACATCCGCCCATTGGGCAACGGATGTACCTTGTTTTTTGCATAGAGCTCCTGCCAGTTTATTTGAACAAATTCAGTTTTTCAATCCGTGCAACTGCCTCGTTCAAGCGGTCATCGGTAGACAGCAGGGCCACACGGACAAAGCCTTCTCCGGTCGGTCCGAATCCGATACCCGGTGCAACGGCGATATGGGCGTGCTCCAGCAAATGGTCAGCAAACCCGGCCGAGGTAAAGCCTGTTGGAACCGGCAGCCAGGCAAAGAACGAGCCCTGCGATGGCTGCGCCTTCCAGCCAATCCGGTCGAGTCCGGCAAACAGCGTATTGCGACGCTGCTCATAGACAGCTACTAGGTCACGCACGCACTGCTGCGACTCCGTCATCGCATGAGCAGCCGCCATTTGCACAGCGCCAAACAGGCTTACAAAATAATGATCCTGCAGCTCATTCATCCATTTCACCAGCTGGCGATTTCCGACCATTGCACCAACGCGCCAGCCAGCCATGTTGTATGTCTTGGAAAGGGTATAGAACTCGACGCCCACCTCTTTGGCACCTGGAACCTGCATGAAGCTCGTCGGTTTTTTACCGTCATAGCTGATTGCACCGTACGCAAAATCGTGGCAGACCACAATTTCTTGTTTGCGGGCAAATTGGATCGTCTCTTCAAAAAACGCCACGGGTGCATTGACAGCAGTCGGGTTGTTCGGATAATTGAGAAACATCAGTTTGGCTTTTTCCAAATCAGCCGCTTTCAGCTCTGTGTAATCAGGCAGGAACTGGTTTTGCTGGCGCAGGGGCATCATCGCCATCCGCCCGCCAACAATCTCGACACCGGACCAGTAATCCGGGTAGCCAGGGTCCGGAACAAGCGCGACATCACCTGGATTCATCAGGATCTGGCAAATTTCCACGAGTCCGGTTTTGCTCCCGAACAGGATCGCTACCTCTTCATCCGGGTCAAGATCGACATCGAACTCCGCCTTGTACCAATGGGCAATCGCCTGTTTCAGCTCGCGTCGGCCCTGAAAAGGCGGATACTTGTGATGCAGTGGATTGGCCGCCTGCTTTTGCAATTCTTCTATAATATGTGGCGGTGTCGGCAAATCAGGATTGCCTTGTCCGAGATTGATCAAATCATGTCCTTCGGCGATCACTTTGTTTACCTTTTGCACCAGGGTGGCAAAAAACTGGGTAGGAAGCCGTCCCATCATTGCTGCCGGTTGAATACGCATTGTTTGCTCATCCTCTCCACTCCATATAAAACCCCTTCTTCCGTTTACAGAAGAAGGGGGGTGAAAACTTCTGTTGAAGTGAGAGTACCAAGTGCGGGCGTTGCCTGTCAATTCCCTGTCTGTTGAATTTGAATCTTGGCCCCGTCCTTGAGCATCGTTTGTCCTCTGACGACGATCGTTGCGCCTTCTGCAAGGCCGCTGTTCACTTCAATCAGGTCGCTGGATTCTTTTCCTGTGGTAATCTCCACTTTTTTCGCCGTGTTGTTCTCCACGATGTAGGCGTAGCGCTTGCCGTTTTCATCAAAGGCCGCTTTCCGTGGAATGACAATCGTTTTCTTCTCGGCATTCATGTCAGCTTTCCATTTCACCGAAACGACCATATCCGCTTTCAGCTCACCCGAAGCATTCGGAATGGTAATTTCAATCGGGTACGCCTTGAGCGCCTGATCCATGACCGGGCTGACGGCCGTAACCGTTGCCTCCACCGTTTTGTTCAACGCGGTAATCTCTACATTTACCTTGCTGCCAACCTTCACCTTGGTAATCTCCTGCTCTGCCAGGTTTGCCTTTACTTTCAGCGGGCTCGTATTCACGATCGTTACGACAGCCCCTTGCGGAGAAGCGAGCTCGCCTGTCGAACCATTGACCATTGCCACATAACCGGAAATCGGAGCGGCGATGGACGCATTGGCCAGCTGCTCACGTGCATTATTCAAGGCGACGAGGCTCTGGTTCACCGAGGCTTCGGATACATTCACGCCCGCCTGCTTTTGTGAGGTCTGATACAGCTCCTGTGCATTGTCGACGGCGATTTGGGCATTGTTTGCAGCCAACTGCGCCTGTTCAAGCTGTTGCGAGGAGACCGCTCCCTCCTTGAACAATTGTTCGGTGCGCTGGAGATTGCGTTTGGCATCCTCAAGCGATTTTTGTGCCTGATGCAGGCCGTTTTTCGCCTGTTCCAGCCCTTGTGAAGAGCTCGTTTTGCTCTGGTTCAGGCTTGCCCGTGCCAAGTCATACCCTGCCTGGGCGGACTGCACGGCATTGTTCAAATCATCCATATCGAGCGTAAACAATATTTGCCCTCTATTCACGTGTTGTCCGAGCGTCACGTTCAACTGCTTGATTTTGCCGCTTACCTTCGGGGCGACCTTGACCTCTTCACTTGGTGCCAGCTTGCCGGAGATTCCGGCACTGACCTCGATGACTCCCGTTTTGACTTGCTCTACCTGCACGGGTGTCGGTGCGCTTTCTTGAGTTTTCGGCCCTTCTTCCTCTTTCGGCGCGCAGCCTCCCAGGACAAGCAGGAGCGATAGTAGCCCAAGGGCCAGTTTTCCATTCTTTTTCACGATTGTTGCCTCCTATTCTACCGCCAAATCGGGAGTTGGCACTGCTTTCTTCTTGGCTTTGCGCTTCGCTTTGCGGTTGCGGAACTTGTTCCCAAGGTCATCAAACCAGGAATAGGCAACCGGAATGAGAATCAACGTAATCAGCGTGGAGAAGCTGAGACCAAACGCAACCACCACCGCCATCGGCGCTTGTGATTCGTTCCCGGAACCTCCGCCAAAGGCGAGAGGCAAAATCGCCAGGATCGTCGCCAGCGTCGTCATCAAAATCGGACGCAAGCGCACAGGACCGGCTTTGAAGATCGCTTCGTTTCGTTCCACGCCTTTTTTCCGAAGTGTATTGATGTAGTCGATCAACACGATCGCGTTGTTCACGACGATCCCGATCAACAGAATATATCCGATCAATGCGGAGACTGAGAGCGATATTCCCGTCAGCAGCAAGCCTACGACCACGCCGATAAAGGTTGGCGGGACGGAGAACATGACGATGAACGGTAAAAACAGCGATTCAAACTGGCTGGCCATGACCATGTAGACAAGCACGATGGACAAAATGATCGCCAGGCCCAGACTGCCGAACGACTCGGCCATGTCCTTGCTTTGACCACCATATTCAATCGTGTAGCCATCCGGAAGACTCAGATTCGTAAGACGCTTCTGAATGTCTGCCGAAATGGAATTCAGATCACGATCGACGATATCCGCAGTCACGGTCACTTCACGCGTCTGATTGACCCGCTTGATCAATTGCGGAACGTTCTCTTGCACGACTTTGGCCACCGAGGAGAGGGAAACCTGCGATCCGCTCGGCGTCGGGATGCGCAACTGTTCCAGATACGAAATATCTTCCTGGTATCCTTTCGGCAAACGCATGTTGACGTCGATTTCATCGTCCCCTGTCCGATACTTCGTAATGGTTTGACCCTGGAAGGCCGTGCGAACACTCGACAGAATCTGCTGGCTGGTCAGCCCATAGGTTCCCGCCTTTTGCAGATCGACGACAACCTGCAGCTCGGTTTGTTTTTCAGCCAGCGTGCTGGTCACATTCCGCGTCCCTTGCACCTGTTTTACTTCACCCATTACGATGCTGCTGATATCATCCAGAACCGCCATGTCATCGCCGCGCAAGCTGATTTCAAGCGGTGCTGTCGGCGGTCCACCGGAGTTGTCCATCTCCTTGACCACAATTTCAGCCCCGGCAATATGGGCCAGTTTGGTACGCAAGTCTTCGACGATTTGCAAGGTTGAGCGCTGCCGCTTTTCCTTGTCGCCGACCGATAGCTCCACCTGTGCCTGGTTTGTCGCACTTAACGCAACCAGCGAAAACCCGCCGGGAGAACCGATGGAGACGTACAGTTGCTCGAGCTCGGGAACTTTTTTCGCAATCGTCTCCACTTGCGCAACGACCTGTTCCGTTTCCTTCAGCAAGGAGCCATTCGGCAGCTTGACGGATACGCTGATTTTGCCTTGGTCGAGCTTCGGAATGAACTCGGCTCCCACCATACCTGCGAGTGGAATGGTGACCACAAACAGCAGGATGGTAACAATCATGACCGTTTTGCGATGGCCGATCGCCCAGCGAAGCAGACGACCGTAGCCACGAGT
>JBLNEJ010000606.1:0-6331 GCA_050262535.1 Clostridia bacterium | reverse complement strand
GTCAGCAGACAGACCGAGGTCTTCAGCGGAAAGGACATCCATCTGCTTTTTCTTCGCCTTCATAATGCCAGGCAGCGAAGGATAACGCGGTTCGTTCAGCCCTTGCTGTGCTGTAATCAATACAGGCAGCGTGGTTTCGACCACTTCCAGGTCACCTTCAATATCGCGTTCTACACGCACGGAGGAACCGTTAATCTCAAGCTTTACTGCAGTGGAAACGTGGTTGATCCCGAGTTCTTCCGCAAGTCGCGGACCGCCTTGACCTGAGCCGGAATCAACCGCCATTTGACCGCCGAGAATGATGTCAAATCCAACTTTGCGTGCAACGGCTGCCAGTACCTTGGCTGTGGTGTACTCATCGCCAAACAACGATTCATCGTCAACCAGAACGGCTTTGTCAGCCCCCATCGCAAGCGCTGTGCGAAGCTCGCTTTGGACACGGTCAGGTCCAACCGAAATGACGGTAACCTCGCCGCCATGCTCTTCCTTCAGCTTGATCGCTTCTTCTACGGCATACTCGTCGTACGGGTTGATGATGAATTTGACTCCATCCTCGCTTACGCCGCCATTTTGAACGACGATTTTTTCTTCGGTATCAAACGTTGATTTGAGAACAACCAGAATGTTCATGCGTTTCCCCTCCTTGAATAATTAACGATCGGAAAATTCAGGCTTGCGCTTTTCAATAAATGCGCTGATGCCTTCTTTTGCATCCTCCGTGCTGAACACTTTGCCAAACAGCTCCGCTTCCTTGCGATAGCCTGCTTCACCGTCAAAGCTTGCTTCAATCGCCTGCAGTGTGAAGCTTACAGACATGCGGCCTTTTGCGGTAATCGCCGCAGCCAGCTTCTTCACTTCATCAAGCAGCTGTTCGACAGGATATACCGCTTCAACCAGGCCGATCCGGTGCGCTTCCTCGCCACCAATCGCCTCGGAGGTAAGCATGAGCTGCGTCGCTTTTCCCCGACCTACCAGTCGGGTGAGTCGCTGGGTTCCGCCATAGCCAGGCATAATGCCCAGGTTCAACTCAGGCAGCCCCAGTTTCGCCTCGCTTGCCGCAATCCGCATATGGCAGGCCATCGCCAGCTCAAGGCCACCACCCAGACACGCACCGTTAATCGCAGCGATCACCGGTTTTTCCAGCAGTTCAATCCGTCGGAATAATGTTTGGCCAGCAACAGACAACGCTTCTGCTTGCCCAACTCCCAGCTGGGTAAACTGCTTGATGTCTGCACCGGCAATGAAAAAGCGTCCGACTCCGGTGATGACGATCGCTTTCACCTGATTGTCTGTTTCCAGTTCATCCAAAGCGGAACCGAGCTCTGTCAGCGTGGTCTGATTCAACGCGTTTGCCGGCGGATTGTTGATGGTAATCCAGGCCACGCGGTCAGTCACTTCTACTTGCAACGCAGTATAAGCCATGCCCTCTCCCTCCAAGCTTTTCCATATTTAAAATCCTTTTGGGTCGTGTAACCGTTTTCGTTCAACAACTGAGCGACCGCTCAGAAATTAAGGAATACGTTGATTGTACCAAATCCGGGCGCGGAAAAAAAGACGAAATCTTACCGACGAACCAATCCGTACAGGAAGAGGTTATGGATAGGTTCGATCAATGAGGTGAGATCGTATTTGCACTGCTTCATTACCCATGACGTGACCGTTTCGTCCAGCGTGCCATAAATCATTTTGCGCGCCATCCGCACATCGATTTCAGCACGGAACTTGCCTTCAGCAATTCCTTGTTCAATAATGCCGTCAATTAGTGTAAGATAGTTTTTCAGAACCTCGCCAATGCCCTGGTTCAACAGCGGATTAGATTGACGCAGCTCGATTTGGGTAACGACGGCAAAGTCAGGATTGCTGGCAAGCTGGCTCAAATGGGCTTGCACCAATATGTACAGCTTTTCCTCCAAAGTGGCCGCTGTAGCGATTCGTTCACGACAAGTCTCAATGAACTGGCCCATTTTTTCGTTAAAAACAGAGATGAGGATATCATCCTTGTTTTCAAAGTAGAGATAGATCGTACCGTCTGCCACCTTCGCCTCCCGGGCGATCCGAGAAACCTGGGAATTGTGGTACCCGTGCTTCGCGATGACCTTGACAGCCGCATCGATAATGGCCTGATATTTTTCCCCCGTTTTTTTTGCCATAATAACCTCCACTCGAATTCAAAAGATGACATTTTTAAATGAATGACCATTCATTCATGACAAGTGTAATACAGACAAAAGCACAGTGTCAATGCTTGATCGGAAAAGACAAAAAGCGTCACCCGCTCAAAATGGGGCCACGCTTTTTCCTACTATTTGTTTCGAGGGATTATCCCAGCTTGATCGATTGTTCGTTCTGACGCTTCTTCTCTTCCTCTTGCAGCTGACGGCGCAACACTTTCCCAACCATTGTCTTGGGCAGTTCGGTGCGGTATTCATACTGGCGCGGCACCTTGAACGCGGCCAGCTTCGAGCGGCAGAACCGGTCCAGCTCCTCCTCGCTTACCTCGTGCCCGGCCTTGGTCACAATGAACGCCTTGACCGTTTCCCCCCGATAAGGATCGGGTACTCCGATCACCGCAGCTTCCTGTACAGCTGGGTGCTCGAACAGCACCTCCTCCACTTCACGCGGATAAATGTTGAAACCACCTGCAATAATCATGTCTTTTTTGCGATCAACAATATAGAAATAGCCGTCCTTGTCCATGTAGGCCATGTCACCCGTCAAAATCCAGCCGTCCCGCAGCACGGCCGCCGTATCCTCCGGCCGATTCCAGTAGCCCTGCATTACTTGCGGCCCTTTGATGGCAAGCTCACCGATCCCCCCTGCTGGCAAAATTTCATCAGCGTTCGGGTCGACGATTCGGCAGTCGGTATCCGGCCAGGGCAAACCGATGCTTCCGTTGACCCTCTTGCCCCAAAATGGATTCGAATGGGTAACCGGTGATGTTTCCGTCAAGCCGTATCCCTCGGCAAGCTTCCCACCGGTCAATTGCTCAAAACGGCTTTGAACTTCCAAAGGCAACGGCGCGGAGCCGCTGACACATGCTTTGATCGATGACAGATCGTATTTTTGCAGATCGGGGTGATTGATCAGGCCGATAAACATCGTTGGCGCGCCGGGAAACATCGTCGGCCTTTCCTTGTGGATAAGCTTGAGCACTTGGGTAACGTCGAACTTAGGTGCCAAAATGATTTCCGCCCCGATCGAGACGCCGTAGTTCATGACCCCGGTCATGCCGAATACGTGAAAGAGCGGCAGCACACCGAGAATTTTTTCCTGGCCGGGCACCATCTTATAAAGGATCGACTGGCATTGGATGGTGTTTGCCACCAAATTCATATGACTGAGCATGACACCCTTGGCGACGCCAGTTGTTCCTCCCGTATATTGCAGCAAGGCAAGGTCACGTTCGGGGTCCACGTCAACCTTTATCGGTGTGGGAGCGGTTTCATGAAGCAACGCCAAGAATGGCTCCACTTCGTTCGTGAATCGGATCGTGGGTACCGTCGTTCCTTGTTTTCGCTGAACCAATGGGAAAAGCAGCTTTTTGATGAAAGGCAAAAAATCGGAGACTGCTGTCATCACCACTCGCTTCAAAGGTGTGGAGGGCTTGACGTTCATAATACGGTTGTAAAGAAGATCAAGCGCGATGATTGTTTCGGCTCCCGAATCCACCATCTGATGGGTGAGCTCGCGTTCGGTATAGAGCGGATTGGTTTGGACTACGATCGCTCCGGCAAACAGCGCACCGTAATAGGCGATGACCGCTTGGGGCGAATTGGGCAGCATGATTGCTACGCGGTCACCTTTTTTGACACCGCGGCGAATCAGGGCATGTGCAAATTGGTACGACATCGACAATAATTCCGAATAAGTAATACGTTTTCCAAAAAATGAGAGTGCGTATTGCTGTGGAAACTTCTCCGTCGTCTGCTCCAGAAGCTGTGTCAGTGGAACACGGGGGTATTCCAGTGATACAGGTAATTCTGGCGGATAGTTGGCGATCCAAGGCTTGGCATTTGACAAGGTAAAACCCCCCAATCCTGTGAATGGCTCACCTCATACATACACTCCATATAACCTCTTCCTAATTCCTTATTGTAAGTGAATATTTCGACTTTTCCAATAAAAAAATACAGCGAGAACTCTTCTTCCCGCTGTATTGCCGGTTCACTTGCTATTCTTCGTAAAATTCCCCTACGTCATGCTGACCGATAATGAGTTTGATCGGTTCCAGAAAAGCTTGTACGGATTGATTTTGCGCCACGATGTTGATTTCCGTATCGATGATCTTGCTGCGGCGCACCTCATCCGTCCGTACATCATGGACCACCTCGAACTCGCGCAGCCCAAGCGGTTTGGTTACCACCGTACTGCCGACCGGCAGAAAAAACGTGCTGAATTCACCATGGTCAAACAATACTTCCTTGATCAATTCGTTGTTCATATCAACAATTTGTACTTGCTGAACGATATGGTACTTCATCCAACATCCTCCCCCAAACTGTAAAAATCTGTTTCTATCATACTCTTTTTCGATCGTTCGCAAAAGGAAAAGATCACCGCTTGGCTGCCAATTCCTGTAGCAGCCGATCGTGAATGCGCAGCCGCTCCGCTTTGGGGACGAGGTAGTACCAGCCGCGAATCCCGTTGCGCCAGATTCGCTCGTCCGTACCCGTCAATGTGTCGGTTTGGATATGGTTTTTCTGTGGATCATAATACGTACGCAAAAGGGACGATATTTCCTGCTGGGTCAGATCCGTCTTGACGTGCTTACCCAAAATATCCATCAGCTTGAATGCCTTCAAAAACGATTCGGCCGAATCACCTTTTCCAGCCAACGCCTTGATCAGCTCTTGCTGGCGGACAATCCGCTCATAGTCGCTGTCCTCCCGACCGAGGTCACTTTTGCGATAGCGTGCGTAATCGAGCGCTTGTTTGCCGTTGAGCTTCTGAAGGCCAGGCTGCAAATCAATGTATGTATCGTCCGTTGGATCGGTATATTTCATGCGTTTTTTCACATTGATCTCGACTCCGCCCAGCTCATCGACAATTTTGCGAAACCCGTCAAAATCGATGGTCATATACCGATCGATTTTGGTGTTGAGGAAGTGTTCCAACGATTTTTTGACCAAGGCTGGCCCGCCGTAGGCCATTGCGTGATTTACCTTGTCATAGCCTCTTCCCGGCAGATCCATGAAGGTGTCACGCGGAATCGAAAGCATGTACACGCGTTGATCACTTGGATGAACGGCGGTCAAAATCATCGTATCCGATCTCGCCTTTTCCCCGTCCCGGCTGTCAATCCCGATCAGAAGCAGCAGAAACGGCTTCATCGCTTTCTCCGGCTTCATACTGAACGAAAATGAATCGAATGATGGCGGAAGAAGCGGGGTAGGCTGATCAGCTTCCTGTACGCTCGCATCAATATTTTCGGAAATAGGCTGGTACCATTCCTTCGTCATCTGCTTGTACTGGTAAATCGTATAGCTAGCATACGTAATAATGGCAAAGATGATGGCGGTAATCACATAAACAAGCAACTTCTTTGCGCTGATCGATGATACGTTCTTCATAACGGTGCCTCCCTGCTCCTGACGAAAAAATCCCCATCCTTGCTGATACGTTCGCCAAGATGGGGGTATTTCGCATTATTGCCGTTTTGAGAGGCGGATATACACGTCAGGTTCGCTCGGTTAGCAGCGTAACCCACTCATCGGTTTGCCGCTCACCGATCACCTTGTACCCTAGCATTTGCAGGTGGGCTGCGATTTTGTCCCGGTTCCATTCCACCAGGCCGGACAGAATCAGCCTTCCTTTCGCTGCCAGCACATGTCCGATCTTCGGGAGGATCATCATATTTTCATCGCCGCCGATGTTCATCAAAATTAAATCGGCTTGTTCAGGCAGCTGTCCGCGAACTTCTTCTGAGGAAGCATCGCCGATCAGGACCTGAACGCTGTCTGCCGGAATATTGTTGTGCTGTGCATTCTGCATGATTTCGTACGTGCATTCGGGGTTTACGTCAATGGCGACCACAGGCAATGCGGCCCCCTGCTTTACACAGAACAACGAGAGGATTCCCGAGCCTGCTCCCACATCAATGACTCGTTTGCCGCCAAGATTGATCTCCTGCAAGAACAACAGGCTATCCTGGGTTGTCCCGTGATAGCCTGTTCCGAAAGCAGCTCCCGGATCAATCCACAGGACAGGCGTTTTTGCTTCTGCCAGCTGGTCCTGCTTCCAGGAGGGGGCGATCGTCCATTCTCCGATCTGGACAGGCTCGAACTCTTCTTTCCACGAATCGTTTTCTTCCTTTACCTGTTCTGCTTTTACC
>JBLNEJ010000605.1:0-4939 GCA_050262535.1 Clostridia bacterium | reverse complement strand
CCAGCGGTGCTGGTGGAGGTCGGGTTTTTATCGAATGCCAAAGAAGCAAAGCTCCTGGACGATCAAGCTTATCAAAAGGCGATGGCCAATGCCATTTATCAAGGGGTTCTGCGCCATTTTTCGGGTGAAAAAATAGCCAAAACACCATGAGCATGCTCACGTTGTGCGGGGATTCAACCGGTATGCTATAATGAACCGCAAAGGCGAGAACCAATTGGAACCTATATCCGTGAATAGAGGTGGAAGGAATATATGATCACAAAAGAGCGGGTACTTGAAGCGCTCCGCGATGTGAAAGATCCGGAGATTAACCGCAGCCTCGTTGAATTGAACATGATCCGCAACATTCAGATTGAGGGAACACGCGTTGCGCTTGAAGTGGTACTCACGATATCCGGCTGTCCGCTAAAGGCAAAAATCGAGGATGATGTCGTCGCAGCGATCAAAGCGCTGGGGGCGGAACAGGTAGACCTGCGGTTTGGGTCTATGACGGATGAAGAGCGTGCAGCATTAAGCGCCCAATTGCGTGGTGGAAAAGGGGCAGCACAACAGTCCGGACAAGCCCCGATGCTGAATCCGATCTTGTCCCAAGACTCGAACACCACCTTTATTGCCGTTACCTCCGGAAAAGGAGGCGTCGGAAAATCGACAGTCACTGTCAATCTGGCCGTCGCATTGGCTCGGCAAGGCAAAAAAGTCGGTATCATTGACGCCGATATTTACGGCTTCAGCGTTCCGGACATGATGAATATTGAGCAGCGGCCGACAGTGATCGGCGAGATGATTTTGCCGGTCGACAAATTCGGTGTCAAGGTCATGTCGATGGGCTTTTTTGTAGAGGACAACTCGCCTGTTATTTGGCGTGGACCCATGCTTGGCAAAATGCTGCGCAACTTTTTTACCGAGGTTCATTGGGGAGATGAACTGGATTATCTCTTGCTCGACCTCCCTCCAGGTACAGGGGACATGGCGCTGGATGTTCACCAGATGATTCCGCAAAGCATGGAAATTGTCGTGACGACGCCACACCCGACAGCGGCTTTTGTTGCTGCGCGTGCAGGGGCCATGGCCATTCGTACAGGTCACCAAATCCTTGGTGTTGTGGAGAACATGGCGTGGTACGAAGCAAAGGACGGCTCCAAAGAATATGTATTCGGCCGAGGGGGCGGAGCCAAGCTGGCAGAACAGCTGTCCTGTGAGCTATTGGCACAAATTCCATTAGGTCAGCCGGAAAACCATCCGCAAGAGCCAGAATACTCTCCATCTGTTTACAAACAGGATTCGCCAATCGGGGAATTGTACATGGAAATGGCTGATCGGGTCATCGAAAAATGTAAAGCAAAAGCCACTCTGTAATGGAGTGGCTTTTCCCTATTTTCCTCCACCCATACCGCCGCCGCCACCACCTTTGCCTCCGCCTCCGCTTTTCCCACCTTTACCTTTCTGTTTTCCTTTTCCTTCTTTCCCCATTTGCTTCGGTTTCATCATATCTTCGGTAACCGTCTCCATCATTTTCATCATTTCGGCTTGAAAGAGCGGGCTTTTCATCGATTCCTTCATAACTTGCATCATTTGCTTTCGGTAAGCCGAGCTTTTCATCAGATCCAGCATGTTTTTTTCGAATTCAGGGTCCTTCATTACCTCAATCAACTGCTTCTGATATTCAGGGTCTTTCATTAGATCCTTCATCAGCGTTTTGTTTTCTGATTTCATCGTTTTGGCCAATGCTGAGGTGAATTTAGGGTCCTTGAAGGCTTCCTTAATTTGCGGATTATCCGGCTTGGCAATGCTTTGAATGAGCGTTGTACGCACAGTCGATTCGTCCAGAATCATGCTTTGCTTGAATTTCTCGTCTTTCATCATGGTGGAGACCGCTTTTTTGGCTTCCTCCGTCTGCAAAATGTCAAGCACCATGTCCTTGACGCTTTTATAGTCAGGTTGTGAAGATTGTTGAGCTTGTCCGCCAGCTCCACAGCCCGAGAGTAAGAAAATCAGGATGGCAAGCAGCAAGCCAACGTAACGTGAATTTCGCATGGGATGGACACCCTCCTTTCCCGTCCTATGTTTAAAATACACAAAAGGGTCGCTTCTTACGCTAGTATTTTCTTGCCTAGGTTGGTACAATCAAAGCGATGTGGTAAGGAGGAGAATTGTTTGAGTCTGCGCAAATTTGGATGGATGTTTGGGACGACATTGTTAATGGGTGGACTTGGTGGCTTGCTTGCCGGCATTTTGCTAGGGCGTCAAGAGCTGTTTGGCGGTTCCATCTCCAATTTTTTCATGGGGAGCTTTATGAGCATATTGGTCGGTTTGACCGTTAGCGTTGTAGCCCAGATGGGGCTGTTCGCGTATATGACGTTTAATTACATGGCTCGCAGCATATTCAAAAGCCCTACTTTGTGGAAAAGCGTGCAGGTGTTTTTGATCCTGTTTACCTTTTTCGACATGATTTACTTGCGCTACACGGCTGGAACACGCGGCGATTCCGTATTCCCTTAT
The DNA here is from genome assembly GCA_050262535.1 of Clostridia bacterium. Lineage (GTDB taxonomy): Bacteria > Bacillota > Bacilli > Brevibacillales > Brevibacillaceae > Brevibacillus_D. The sequence goes on along the minus strand of JBLNEJ010000605.1, from coordinate 2,440 downwards.
ATGATTGAGCCAATTTTGTTGCTGTTTATCGCCCTTGTTACGGCTTATGCAAAAGTTAAGTTAACCAATCCTACCGCCTGGATTCCCACCGTGTTTTTCATTTTTGTGGTAACCACCATTGAGTGGATTCCCGGATTGACCAAGGACAACTTTGGTTCCATGCTGATGATGATTATGCCGCTGCTGTTTTGCAATGTATGGCAAATCTTGCAATTGCACCGCGTAACAGTAAAAAGAGAAAGCTGATCCTGCCAAAGGACCAGCTTTTACTTTATTTCCTGACTGTTCGTCTCTGCACCCGCCAGCAATTCGGAAACCGTAACGAATTGGTAGCCTGCTGCACGCAGATGATCAATGATTTTCGGCAAGGCAAGGTGCGTTTCTTTGCATGTGTCGCTGGCGTGCATCAAGATAATATCACCCGGATGCGCCTTCGTGATCACGTTTTGGACGATCTGCTCGACTCCCGGATTGGTCCAGTCTTTTGAATCTGTATCCCATTGGATGACGGTGTACCCCTGATTATTGGCAATTTGAAGCACTCGCTTGTCAAAATCGCCGTTTGGCAAGCGGATCAGCTTTGGTTTTGTTCCGGTAAGCTCTGACAGGATGGTATGTGCTTTGCTAATTTGGGTGCGAATTTCATCATCGGAATATTTGCTGTAATTGTCATGCTTATGACCGTGCGAGCCGATTTCATAACCATCGTTGGCGATGCGCTTCACAATATCAGGATGTCGGAGGCTCCATGGGGAAGATAGAAAAAAAGTTGCTTTGTTCAACTGTTTCTCCTTCAATACATCGAGAATGGGAGTGGCGCGGGTCTCGCCCCAACTAATATCGAAGGTGAGGGCGATCTTCTTTTCCTTCGTATCCACTTTGTAAATGGCCTGTGGAACTTTGATTTTGGCCGCGTCAGTAAAAACTGCGATGGTGTCGCGCTCGGTATAAGCAATTCCAGCCGCCAGCAGGATGGCAGTGAGTATGATGAAGAGCTGCTTGAGCTTTTTGGAGCTGACAACGAAAAAATATCTCACAAGTCTTCCCCCCTTTGTCCTAAAAAAAGTGTATGCAGGGTAGACAAGGATATTCATATCAGGAAGCGTAAAACCAGGAGCAGTTACATATGATCAGTAACGGAAGCATCGTATTCGTTTTTTTGAAAAGGAGCGGGGGACATGCTAATAAGGCATTTGTATCATTTGTGGCATGATAACAGGATGTATTTTTTGGTTGGTTCGCTATTGCTGATCGCAGGTATCGGATTTGGCTATTTCCAGTCGGATACGGTTGAAGAGCTTGCCAAAAGTATGATCGATGAAATCCGTAAAATTGCCGATCAAATCCAACAAAGCGACCAATCTTCAGCCCTTTTCTGGATGATCTTGTTTAATAATTTATTTAGTTCTCTTATGATGATGGTGTTTGGCGCGATACTCGGGTTTTTCCCTGTTTATGGGATGGTTGCCAATGGGCTGCTGCTTGGATATTTGATGCACAAAATGACAGCTGCCGGACTGAACCCGTTTGTTGTATTGACTGTCGGGATTTTGCCTCATGGAATATTCGAGTTGCCTGCTGTTGTATTCGCAGCCTCTTTGGGACTACGGTACGGTGTGCTGACATGGCGAACGATTGTATTTGTGTGGACAGCAAAGGGAAGAAGCGGGCTGAAGCAGGAGTGGCTTGCGGGTGTGAAACAGTTTCCAGCTGCATTGGTGGTCGTTGCACTTCTCTTGTTGGTCGCTGCATTGGTTGAGAGTGTTGTGACGCCTTTGCTTATTGAGAAAACGATTGGAACGAAGCTGAATTTCATGCGTTGACTGGCTGAATCGGGAATGGCTCCGGGATGCACGGGGCTTTTCCATTTGCACATATTTTGGCAAGAACATGATCGTAACTTCCTTTTGGGTGAATATCCAAAATAGACGATGGCAATGATATGATTACCATTTGACCAAGCGGAGGTTTGCCATCATGCTGGGTTTTTTATTTTCTACAAAGGAATGCCAGGAGTTGGAGTATTTGTTGAAACGAGAATTGGAAGAGATGCTGCTTGATTTTGGCGACAAGAGGATTGATTATTTAGTGAAGCGGGCAATGGAAGAACGGTACTCCATTATCTTTCGAATGTACGCCAGAATCGCTGAACCAAAGGAGTTAGCGAAGTATGTAAGACGCCGGAAAGCAAAGGAAGAACAGACACCTTAAACTTTTTTCAGAAAAACTATTGACTTAATATAGGCTAACATGATAGATTAGTTCTTGTCCTTGAGACACTGCTCTTTGAAAACTGAACAGCGAAGCGTTTGATAATCATGATGTTCATGAAACATCACAAGCCAAAATTTGTTTTTGAATCAGCTTCAACTCAACTTTAATGGAGAGTTTGATCCTGGCTCAGGACGAACGCTGGCGGCGTGCCTAATACATGCAAGTC
>JBLNEJ010000604.1:0-6127 GCA_050262535.1 Clostridia bacterium | reverse complement strand
CTGTTGGTGCAAAATGATATTTGACAGAAACCATCACCCCGGCATATGCAACAAACAAATAGGTCAATGGGAGCAAAAGCGACAGCAACGTAGCGACTGTGCTGCCTCCTGAAAATGCCGGTGACCTGACTGTGCCGATCAAGGCGCAAGCAGAAGGGGAAGCCATTATCACGGCAACTACCGTTGATGGTTCTTTTATGGCAGCGAGTGTTGTAAAAGTAACCAAAGCCGCAGCAGAACGTGAACTCGACGAGCTGAAAATCAGCGACAAATCGTTGACGCTGAAAGTAGGCGAAACAAAGCAGCTGACACTTACGGCTGAATATGAAGATGACACCGAAGAAGATGTAACGGCTACAGCAGAATGGGTTTCCATTCCGAAAGCAGTTGTGGAAGTAAATGGCGGTCTTGTCACTGCGAAAGCAGCAGGAAAAGGCATGGTTTTGGCTAGCTTTGGCGGCGAATTCGTCAAGGTGGAAGTAAAGGTTGTGAATGAAAGCCAACTGAAAAAGCTTGAGGTGACCCCTGGCAGTGTTAAGCTGGCTGTCGGTGGTACAAAGCAAATGCAATTGAAAGCTGTTTATGAAAACGGCAATTCCGAGGATGTAACAGCCAAGGCAGTATGGAAAAGCTCGGATGAGTCCCAGGCAACCGTATCTGAAGCAGGACTTATCACTGCTGTAGCGAAAGGCAACCCGATCGTAACCGCAAGCTTCGGCGGCAAGAGCGTTCCAGTGAAAGTGGAAATCAAAGCGGCAGCACAAAAAGAGATCCACAAGCTGGAAATCGTAACGGACAAAGGCAAAAAAGGGAAGCTTGATCTGAAGCAGGGCGACACTGCAACGTTCAAGGTTATCGCCGTCTATAAGGATAAAACCGAAGAGGATGTAACCGCATCGGTTAGCTACAAAATCACAGGCGGAAAAAATGTAATCAGTGTGGAAAACAGCACGATTACAGCCAATGGAAAAGGAACAGCTGTACTTTTTGCTCAATACCAAAAGAAAAATGCAAAGCTTACGGTCCAAGTGAAAAAATAACAGTACGTCTAACACGCTTTTCTTGTCTGCTCGCAACAGACACGAAAAGCGTGTTTCTTTTTCTTCTTCTTTTACCAAGCATGTGCAAGTATATCGCCATTCATGGGACATATACTGTAAGTACACGATGATTGGTGGTGATCAGTGTGCAAACGATATCGGTCTATCTGAACAAAGGGACTCCGGCTCTGCATGCGGCATTTCGTTCACGAATCGTTTCACTCAATCAAAAGATTTGTACCGATCCGGTCATAATCCGCTATCAGGAGATTGGGCTGGGGCGGGTCGAGCGGTTTGTCTTTTCCGCGTGGAGCAATGAGGACTATACGCTGGAAACACATGACATCCTACGGTCGTTTGTCGCGATTATCATAGCAGAATGGATCGTCGGGGCGATGGAGCCGCTGCTTATTGAGCATCTGCTGAAACGGGAATGCGCGGTGCGCAAGCTCGACAATTACGATGAAATTCGTTCATTCCTGATGCCTGATCAGGTGGAGGGACAGCGAGCGGCCATTTACAAAAAAGTGTGCGATTACCTTGATCAGGAAAATAGTATCAACCTGGGAGGGTTTGTCCGCTTTCGGCTAAAGGACTATGTTCAGGCGCTGCAAAGCGTGGCGGTGATGGCGATCGAAGAATATGTGGAAGAGAAGCAGTACAAGGAGTTTGTTCAATTGCTGCGTCATTTTATATCCGTCCAGGAAGCGCAATGTGAGCTCGTACATGTAATCAGGGGAGAAGACCAGCAATTTTTGCTGTATGATCAGGAGGAAAAACCGATCGTGCTCAGGCAGCTGGAGTATATGTGCCAGCCTGATGAGCCGATCATTCGCGATGAGGATTATTTGATCAGCGCCCTCATTACCCTTGCTCCCAAACGCATCGTCGTTCATTCCATGGAAGAGCATCAGTTGCTGCTGCAAACGTTGTCGAGTCTATATGAAGACCGGATCGTGCATTGCCTGGCCTGCACACATTGCTTGCACTTGACGATGACGAACCCATTCATTTATAATAAATGAAAGAATTTTGAACAAGATGCAATGAGAAGGACATGGACGTTAGTCGGACGTTTTCAGAGAAGCGGGTCATAGGCTGCGAGCCCGCCGGCGGAAAGTAACGATCTACCCCCTTCGAGCAGCAGTCGGGAACCGGTTTTGAACCGTAAGTATCGACTTGCCGGTTTTACGCCCGTTATCCGTTACGAGGGATTGATTGCGAGACGTCCGCATTTCAATCTGAAGTAGGGTGGTACCACGAGAGCAGAGCGCTCGTCCCTTTTGGGATGAGTGCTTTTTTTCATTTTACCAGAAGAAAGGAAGTATCTGACGTGGCACAAGTAAAAGTATCGTTTCCAGATGGAGCGGTCCGCGAATATCCGGCAGGAGTAACCATCGAGGACATCGCTGCTTCCATCAGCTCAAGCCTGAAGAAAAAAGCGATTGCCGGCAAATTGAATGGCAAGGTCGTTGATGTATATACACCTGTCAACGAAGATGCAGCAGTTGAGGTCGTAACGCTTGATACTCCGGAAGGTCTGGAAGTTTATCGTCACAGCACTGCCCACTTGCTTGCCCAAGCAGTAAAACGGTTGTACGGCAAGGAGGTCAGATTGGGGATCGGTCCGGTCATTCAGGAAGGCTTCTACTATGACATGGATTTGCCTGTGCAGTTGTCTCCCGAGGAACTGCCAAAGATTGAAGCGGAGATGGAGAAAATCGTCAAGGAAGACCTGCCGATTCGCCGCAAGGTTGTAAGCCGCAAGGAGGCGCTGCGGATTTTCCAGGAGCTTGACGATCATCTGAAGCTGGAACTGATTCGCGATCTGCCGGAGGATGCGGTGATCACGATGTATGAGCAAGGCGAATTTTTCGACCTGTGCCGTGGACCGCACTTGCCATCCACCGGCCATATCAAAGTGTTCAAGCTGATGAGCGTCGCCGGTGCTTATTGGCGTGGAAACTCGGAGAATCAGGTGCTGCAGCGTGTGTACGGTACTGCATTCCCGAAAAAAGCAGAACTGGATGAATACCTGCATTTCCTCGAAGAAGCGAAGAAGCGCGACCACCGCAAGCTGGGTAAAGAGCTGGAGCTTTACATGTTCTCGGAAGAAGCGCCGGGCATGCCGTTCTATCTGCCAAGCGGATTTACCGTTCGCAATGAGCTGGAGCAATTCTCCCGCATGCTGCAGCAACGCGCTCGTTACACAGAAGTACGTACACCATTTATGATGAACCTGCGTCTGTGGGAGCAATCCGGTCACTGGGAGCACTATCAAGAAAACATGTACTTCACCGAGGTGGACAACAACCGTTTTGCGATGAAGCCGATGAACTGCCCGGGTCACATGCTGATTTACAAAAACAAAATGCATTCCTACCGCGATCTGCCGATTCGTTACTCGGAGTTCGGTCAGGTTCACCGTCATGAATTCTCCGGTGCGTTGAACGGAATGCTGCGCGTACGCACCTTCTGTCAGGACGATGCGCACGTATTTGCTCGTCCGGACCAAATCGAGAGCGAAATCAAGAACATGATCATCCTGATCGACAAAATTTACAAGGTGTTTGGGTTCGAGTACACAGTCGAGCTGTCCACACGTCCGGAAGACTCGATGGGCTCCGACGAGCTGTGGGAAGTTGCAGAATCATCGCTGAAGCGCGTGCTTGACGAGACCGGCATGCCTTACGAAATCAACGAGGGTGACGGGGCTTTCTACGGTCCGAAGATCGACTTCCAAATTACCGATGCGCTCAAGCGTCGCCATCAGTGCGGTACAATCCAGCTCGACTTCCAGATGCCGGAGAAATTTGACCTTACCTATATTGGTGCAGACAACGAGAAGCATCGTCCGGTCGTCTTGCACCGTGCAATGTATGGCTCGCTCGACCGCTTCATCGGAATTCTGGTTGAACACTACGGTGGTGCCTTCCCGACCTGGCTGGCTCCAACCCAGGTGCGCCTGATGACGATCAACGAGGTACACGTGCCATACGCGGAACAAGTGCGCGACCAATTGCTTGAAGCCGGCATCCGCGTCGAGCTGGATGCACGCAATGAGAAGATCGGCTACAAGATTCGTGAAGCACAGGTAACCAAAATCCCGTATATGCTCGTCATCGGGGAGAAGGAAGCAGCCGACGGCACACTGTCTGTTCGCAAGCGCGGCGTAGGCGACGAAGGAGCATTTACTGTGGATGATTTCATTGCCAAAATTGGCCAGGAGATCATGACCCGCAAGTAATCGCTTGACAATGATGTGAGACAACGGTAATATAAAACAAGTGATTAACACATCATATTTCGAGAACAAGAAGAAGCGCCCAGCTTCTCACCTGCCTTGACGTCCATTTTTGGACCGTTTACGGGTCTCTCTCTACTAAGAATTCGATTCGTTTTATTCTTGCTAGGTGAGTTATGTGCGGGCGCTATGGCGTTCGCACATTTTATTTTGTCTCGAAAGATGACGGAGGTGGCAAACCATTAGCAAGGATCAAATGTTGGTCAACGAAGCCATTCGTGCTCGTGAAGTTCGATTAATTGGAGCAGACGGCGCCCAGCTTGGGGTTGTAAACATTCGGGAAGCATTGCGCATCGCGCAAGAAGCGGAATTGGATCTAGTAAACGTAGCTCCAACCGCAAAACCGCCCGTATGCCGGATTATGGACTATGGTAAGTTCAAGTACGAGCAAGCCAAGAAGGAAAAAGAAGCACGTCGCAACCAGAAGATTATCGAGCTGAAAGAAGTTCGTTTTTCTTCCAACATCGAAGAACACGATTTCCAAACGAAGCTTCGCAACGTCCGCAAGTTTATTGAGGACGAAGACAAGGTGAAATGCACGATCCGTTTCCGCGGACGTGAAATCACCCACTCCGGAATTGGACAACAGGTTCTTGAACGTGTTGCGCTTCAATGTGAGGATATTGCTCTTGTAGAGCGCAAGCCGAAGATTGAAGGCCGTAGCATGATCATGATTCTGACACCAAAAGCGGAAAAGTAACACCGACTCAAGACAGGAGGATCTCATTATGCCTAAAATGAAAACCCATAAAGGGGCAGCGAAGCGTTTCAAGAAGACCGGTACTGGCCAACTGAAGCGTGACCGTGCATTCGGTAGCCACTTGTTTGCTAACAAAACAACCAAAGCGAAGCGTCATCTGCGCAAAGCTGCAATGGTTACGAAGGGCGACCAACAACGCATCGCTCAACTGCTCCCTTACCTGTAAGGATTACCGAACAGGCTAACCCGTTTTTTATCCCATACTACCGCAGCATGTGCTCCCTAAGTGTCCGATGCTGGACCGCCATGCTCGAATGATCAGGAGGAATTAGTATGCCAAGAGTAAAAGGTGGCATTGTAACGCGCCGTCGTCATAAGAAAATTTTGAAGCTGGCTAAAGGTTATTTCGGTTCCAAACACCGCTTATTTAAATCCGCGAACGCACAGGTAATGAAATCCCTGATGTACGCGTATCGCGACCGTCGTCAGAAAAAACGCGATTTCCGCAAACTGTGGATCACTCGTATCAACGCGCAAGCTCGCATGAACGGTCTGTCCTACAGCCGTCTGATGCACGGCCTGAAAGTGGCTGGCGTTGAAGTTAACCGCAAAATGCTCGCTGACCTCGCAGTGAATGACAAAGCTGGCTTCAACGAACTGGCTGCTCTTGCAAAAAGCAAGGTTAACGCTTAATTTCGCTGAAGGCCATTGATGGTCAAAAAAAGCACTCGCTACGTAGCGGGTGCTTTTTTTCACGCAACGTAGCTTCACACAAATGTTGGGTGAAGCTACGTCTTTTACTACCTCTATAAAGTAAAGCGATGAAGGGGAATACAACATGGCAGTCAAAACCGTTTCCAAAACGAACTACGTACTCTCGTTTGCACATGATGCGGTACCAGCGATTACCATCCAGCCAGGCAGTGACATTCTGGTGGAAACATACGATTGCTTCAAAAACGTGCTTGAAGAGCCGTCCAAAGGAACTTCGCATAAATTTGCAGAGCTCAATCCGGCAACAGGTCCCATCGCCGTGCAGGGAGCGGAACCCGGCGATACGATCAAGGTCACGATCGGCCGCAT
>JBLNEJ010000603.1:0-6270 GCA_050262535.1 Clostridia bacterium | reverse complement strand
TTAGCAAAATTTTACGGTCGATTTTAGTTTTCCCAATATCCAAGAAAGTACCTGCCAGCGAAATTTGCATCCATTCCTTCTCCGGCACCTTCAACCATCTGGCAATGACATAAGAAAGCATGCCTACCGCAATCGAATGCTCATATATATAGCCATCAACATTGGAAACTTTGCTTAGGGCGAGGAGAAAATTCGGTTGTTCTTGAACCTTTTGCAATAATGGAGTAACCATTTCGCGCATCTCCATGACTGGGATGTTTTCTCCACCTTGCACGCGTTGAAGCAAATTTTTCACCGAAGAAACAGCTTTGTCGAACTTTTCCTCAAACTCTTTATTCCCGGCCGCGCTTTTCCCAGAGCTTTTCCCTGTTTCCTGTTTACCTTCCGCCCGATCTTCTTTTTTCTCTGCTTTACCTGTCTCATCGTCGACTACGACTTCTTTAATTAAAAAAGCCTCCAGCAGTTCAAGTTCTCTTTCAAAAAGGTGGATTCCCTTTTGAAAAAGCAAACCTCCTAGCGAAGTATGTACATCTTCAGCAAGTTTCCCTCCATAAGGTATATGTTTTATTGCGTAGATGGGCATACTCGATCCTCCTGTGATAATCGTTATTCCGAAGTCAATCAATATACAGTAATACTACCCTTTTCAAGCAAGCGTGACAATATAAAGAGCAGAAAAACAGATAAAGAAAAAGGGCCGGGAACTCCCCAGCCCTTCTGTCTTTTATTCCTCTTCGCCGGCGTCTTCTTCCTCCGACAGGTTTTCGTCGTCCACTTCTTCAAACTCATCATCGGACTCTTCACTTGATGCTACCTTGGCCACAGATACAACCTCTTCATTATCATCTAAGCGTACCAGTTTGACACCTTGCGTATAACGTCCCATGACGGAAATGCCTTTGATTTCTGTACGAATGATCAGACCGGAGGAAGTGATCAGCATCAGATCTTCCCCTGGCTCAACGATTTTCAGGCCGATTACAAAGCCACTGCGTTCCGTGACATTATGCGTCTTGATCCCTTTACCGCCTCGAGACTGTAATCGGTATTCGGAAATAGGCGTTCGCTTCCCGTACCCATAAGCCGTGACAATCAATACCTCGGCGTTTTCCTTCACGACATCCATGTCAATGACATCGTCGTCATCATCGAGCGTAATGCCTTTTACACCGGTAGCGTTACGCCCCATGCTGCGGGCATCGTTTTCTTTAAAGCGAACAGACATCCCTTTTTTGGTTCCCATAATGATTTCCTGTTCACCATCGGTCAGTCTCACGCCGATCAGTTCATCATCCTCACGCAAATTAACAGCAATCAAGCCGACCTTGCGGATGTTTTCGAATGAGGAAAGCTCCGTCTTCTTGATGATCCCTTTTTTCGTAGCGAAAAACAGGAAGCGGTCATCCCGGAATTCCGGTACGGTAATCACCGTTGTTACCCGCTCGCCTTTTTCAATCTGGATCAGATTGATAATCGGCGTGCCTTTGGCAGTTCGGCTGAGATCAGGAATCTCGTAACATTTCAGGCGATAGACCTTTCCTTTATTCGTAAAGAACAAGATATAATCGTGCGAGCTCGTGATATTGAGATGCTCGACAAAGTCGTCATCCTTGGCGCCGATCCCTTGGACCCCGCGTCCGCCCCGCTTCTGGCTGCGATAGGTCGAGGACGGCAGGCGTTTGATGTAGCCGGAGTGTGTCAACGTAACGACAACTTCTTCTTCCGGAATCAAGTCCTCATCCTCAATCATATCCTCGCCAATCGTGATTACGGTACGACGTTCGTCGCCGAATTTATCGCGAATCTCGATGATTTCTTCGCGGATAATCGCATAAATTTTTTGTTCATCAGCCAAAATCGCACGATACTCGGCAATTTTAGCCAAGAGCTCCTGATATTCGTTTTCGATCTTTTCACGTTCCAGACCGGTCAACCGTTGCAGACGCATATCCAGAATCGCTTGCGCTTGAATTTCAGTCAATCCGAAGCGCTCCATCAAACCGTCACGCGCTTCTTCTCCGGTTCGCGATGCACGGATCAAGCTGATAATCTCGTCGATATGATCCAGCGCAATCCGCAGACCCTCCAAGATGTGGGCACGTGCTTCAGCTTGGCGTAAATCGTACTCGGTCCGTCTGCGGACGATTTCGACCTGGTGCTCCAGGTAGTAATAGATCATATCGCGCAGATTCAAAACACGAGGCCGGTTATTTACAAGTGCCAGCATGTTGACACCAAACGTGCTCTGCATTTGGGTATGCTTGAACAGATTGTTCAGCACGACCTTCGGAACAACATCCCGGCGCAGCTCAATGACGATACGCATACCGGTACGGTCGGATTCGTCACGCAGATCGGTAATGCCGTCGATTTTCTTTTCGCGAACAAGCTCGGCAATCTTTTCAACCAGACGCGCCTTGTTCACCTGATACGGAATTTCTGTGACGATGATGCGCGGTTTCCCCTTGACTTCTTCAATCAAGGTTTTCGCACGCATGGTTACTGAACCGCGACCAGTTTCATAGGCACGGCGGATTCCGCTATAGCCGAGAATTTCCCCGGCTGTCGGGAAGTCGGGCCCTTTGATGATTTTCATCAGGTCGCTTATCGTAATATTTGGATCATCAATCATCGCCACGACGCCATCCACGACCTCATTCAAATTGTGAGGCGGGATGTTTGTCGCCATCCCAACAGCGATACCGCCTGATCCGTTAACCAGCAGGTTCGGAAAGCGGGATGGCAGCACAACCGGTTCTTTTTCCCGGCCATCATAGTTTGGGACAAAATTGACTGTTTCTTTGTCGATATCTCTCAAAAGCTCCAGGGTCAGTTTCGTCATGCGAGACTCGGTATAACGCATTGCTGCAGCAGGGTCACCGTCAACAGAACCAAAGTTCCCCTGGCCTTCCACAAGTAAATAGCGCAGGTTGAAATCTTGCGCCATCCGCACCATTGTTTCATAAATCGACGCGTCACCGTGCGGGTGGTATTTCGCCATAACTTCCCCGACCGTGTTCGCAGATTTACGGAAGCCCTTGTCTGGTGTCAGCCCCATGTCGTTCATCGCATACAAAATACGGCGATGAACCGGCTTCAAGCCATCACGTACGTCGGGCAATGCCCGGCTTACAATAACGCTCATGGCATAGCTAATAAAGGATTCACGCATTTCTTGACTTATATTAATCTTGGGAAACCGAGACGTTTCTTCAGCCATATAGGATGTACCTCCAAATGGTTCTCAATCACATTATTATATCATAACTTCTATGATTGCGTCCAAGAAGGTTGAACCAATTCATATCATGGCGTTTTCAAAGGGTGCCTCCCCAATAGAAACGCCCCCTGAGATGCTTCTCAAGGGGCGTCCTCCTATGTTGATCCTGTCTTCTTGTTCTTGAAGATGCCTTGTGACAATACCAGAATGACAACCGTACCGGCAATCAACATCGTTGATACCGCGGCAATGGTAGGATCGACCTGTGTACGCATGTTTTCCCACATGACGATCGGCAAGGTCTTTGTTTTGGAACCGGCGATAAAAATGCTGACGACCACTTCATCCAGTGACGTAATGAATCCGAACAATGCACTCGAGAGCATTGCCGGTCGAATCAGCGGCAGCGTTACTTTAAAAAATGCGCCAATCGGCGTGGAGCCCAGACTTTGAGCGGCAAGCTCCAGATTGCGATCCACACCTTTCAGGCTGGCCATGATCGTCACAAACACGATCGGGATGGCCAAAATGGTATGGGCAAGGACGAGCCCCGGCAATGTGTTAGTCAGCTTGTAAAGTGAAAATGAATGATACATGGCAATCGCTACAACCACAACCGGTATAATCATCGGGGCAACCATCAGGTTCATGAAGATTTTTTTTCCCGGAAACTCAATTCGATTCACTGCCAGAGCCGCCATGATCCCGAGTACAAGCGACAAAAGGGCCGTGAAAAACGCTACAACCACACTCCGCCAAAGCCCTTCCATCCACTGGTCATTAGACAAAAAGTTATCATACCATTTCACCGAATAGCTTTCCGGCGGAAAGTGAAATGCAACCTCCGAACTGAAGGAGAGCGGAATGATCACCAGAATGGGGGCAACCATCAGAATCATGACGATCAAGACAAATATTCGCAGCCACATCCTAACGATCCGCTCCCTTCATCATCGGTGACAACCGGGAAACCCAGTAGGACAACGCCAGCAACAGCAGTGTCGTAACCAGGAGAACGAGCGACAGTGCAGATGCCATGTTCCAGTTTAACGTCATTTGAATGTTTTCCTGAATCAATTTGGAAATCATCATGCTATCTTGTCCACCAAGCAAGGCTGGCGTAATGAAATACCCCAGTGCAAGCACGAATACGATCAATGAACCCGACAGAACACCAGGTAACGAAAGGGGGAGTGTAATTTGCAAAAATGCCTGCCAAGGTCTTGCTCCCATCCCTTCAGCAGCCTGAATCAATCGGCGATCGATTCGCTCCATGACGGAGTACAGACTGAGCACCATGTACGGAAACAAAATATGCGTCATCCCGATCGTCACGCCAATCGAGTTATACAGCAATTTGATTGGTTCGTTGATCAAGCCCAGTTGAAGCAGCATCGTATTGATGATGCCGTGCTCCTGCAGGATGACCGTCCAGGTAAAGGTGCGCACCAGCAGGCTGATCCACAGCGTGATCATGACCGCCGCCATGATCATTCTTTTCCAGGTGGCTGACTCGATCACAACCAGTAAATAAGCTGTCGGATAGGCGAGCATCAGCGTACATACGGTTACAACAAATGATGTTTTCAGCGTATTCCAGAGCACCTTCAGGTACAGTGTATCCGTCACGACCTCCTGTACATACTGGAGCGTAAAACCCGATTTGTCATAGACACTCAGCTTCAGAACACTTCCCATCGAGTAGTAGAGCAAAAAAACAACATACCCTAAGGGAATAAGCACAAGCAGCCATTTTAAACCTGGTAATCTAACCACCTGATGAAGAGGGGATGTCACGGGTTGTGCCGACACCTCTGCATTTATTTTTTGCATATCTTTCCCCCTAACCTTACGCAAAAGCAGTCTTTATCCCACCATCCTTGGGCAGGCCTATTGAAGGAGCCATTTGTTGAACTGTTCGTTTACCTTGTCGAAATTCTCAGCCCAATATTTCACATCAATGATGATCTGGTTTTTCTTGTCTTCATCCCGTTGTCCCAAACGTTTTTTCACATCTTCCGGCAAAAGATCGATCGCTTTGACGTTGGTTGGTGCATAATCAATCAATTTGGAATATTCCGCCTGCAACTGGGGCTCTGAAACGAATGCGATGAATTTTTGGGCAAGGTCTTTATTCGGTGCCCCTTTCGGAATCACCCATGAGGTAGACATCCCAAGTGCCTGGTTAAATTCATTCTCAACTTTTCCCCCTTGAGCCTGGATGGCAGAAACCCGGCCATTCCAAGCAGCTGCAACCGCGACCTCTTTCGTAGAGAGCAATTGTGGTGGCTGGGCGCCTGCATCCCACCAAACCTTCACATCTTTTTTCAGTTTGTCCAAGCTTTTCAGTGCACGATCCACATCAAGCGGATACAGCTTGTCTGGTTCGACGCCGTCAGCGAGCAGCGCAGATTCTAAGGTACCCATCGGATTTTTGTAGAGGGATCGTGGCCCAGGGAATGCACCGGTATCCCAGAACTCTTTCCAGCTTTTCGGATGATTGCCGGATGGGAACAACTCGGAACTATAGGCGATATTCGTATAATAAATTTCTTGTCCGATCGAGTAATCGGTGACAAGCTCTGGATAAATCCCATCCTTGTTGATCACGCTGTAATCCAGCTTCTCTAACAGACCTTCGTTTGCAAGACGCAGAGCAACATCCGTATCGGAGTTGACGACATCCCACTCTACGTTACCGCTTTGGACCATCGCTTTCAGCTTGCCGACATCGGTGGGCGATACAACCGTTACTTTCACATTGAACTTTTTCTCGAACGGTTCATATTGGGATTTCTTTGCCGCTTCCGACGACGCCCCTCCCCAGTCAACGACGACTAGCTCTTGGGAACCAGATGGTGCTGCTGAGCCTGTTGAATCTGCCGGCTTGTCTGTCGAGCCGCACCCGCTCGCAAAAAGCCCAACAGCTGTAGCCAGTACCGTAAAAATAGCGCGTTTTTTCATAAAAAAGTACCCCCTCCTGAATAAATAGGATCTATTGTGTCAAAACTGCCTCACGCTCATAAGGGACCATTGTTGATTCATTATGG